>JAJYGU010000069.1:12744-18183 GCA_021784975.1 Planctomycetota bacterium | reverse complement strand
CGCTCATCGTGGTCGGCATCCACAAGTATTTCGGAAGCTGGCGGCCGGCCTTCCTGATTACCGCCAGCCTCGGATTCTTGTGGTTCCTCGCTTGGCGATGGCTCTACCATCTGCCGGAAGAGCATCCCCATATCAGTCCCGGGGAACTGGCTTATATCCAGTCGGAGCGGCCGTCGGATCCGACCGACGCGGCCCCGCAGGCGCGGGTGACATGGCGGAAGCTGCTCTGCCGGCGACAGACCTGGGGGATTGTGTTGGGCCGGTTCCTTCTGGACCCCTATTGGTTCTTCATGGCCGAATGGTTCGCCCTCTACCTGAAGAGCAAGGGCTTTAGCATGGAGGCCAGCGCCTTGGGGTTCTGGGCGCCTTTTCTGGGGGCGGACCTGGGCAACTTCTTCGGCGGCGGGCTGTCGAGTTGGTTGATCCGCCGCGGCTGGGCGGTAGGACGCGCGCGGCGGACGGTGCTCTGGTTCTTCGGTCCCAGTATGGTCGTGCTCGCCCTGACCACGCAGACCAACAACTACTACTGGCTACTCCTGCTGTTTGCGTATACCAGCTTTGCCTACGCCTGCTGCAGCACGATGTTCCTCACCTTGCCGACCGACGTGTTTCCGTCGCGGGCGGTCGCCTCGGTGATGGGCATGGGCGGCACCGGCGCCGGCCTCGGGGCGTTAATCTCCACCTACCTCATCGGCCGTTTTTCCGAGACCCTTTCGTTTAAGCCGATCATCTTGGCGGCCTCGGTCATCCCCTGCATCGCCACCCTCTGCTTCGTCACCCTCGTCCGCGCCCGCAAGACGCCGGACCCCGACGGGCTGGTGCTGCACTTCTGATCGTTGGCATCCGCGGCCGGAGGTCTGGACAAGCCGGCGGCCATCGGGGAACATGGAGGCCATGCCGCATCGTGATTACGACGTCAGCAGCCTGGCCCGGTATCTCCATTTGTCGCCCCAGCAGGTGGCCAGGTTGGCGGAGCGCGGCAAGCTGCCCGGCCGAAAGGTGGCCGGACAATGGCGGTTCGCCCGCCCCGACATCCACCACTGGTTCGAGAGGCGGATCGGGCTTTCGGGAGAATCGGAGCTCATCGAAGTGGAACACGTGCTCGATCGGTCGGCCGTCGCCGAAGACGAGCGCGATATCTGCATCGCCGACATGCTGCCGCTGGAGGCGATCGCCGTGCCGCTGGCGGCCCGGACCCGCAATTCGGTGATTGACGCCATGGTGGAGCTGGCGGCCCGGACCGGTTGGTTGTGGGACACCGCCGAGATGGCCGAGGCGGTCAAGGCCCGCGAGGATATGCACCCGACTGCGTTGGAGAATGGAGTGGCCCTGCTGCACCCGCGGCGCCCGCTGGCCAAAATCCTCGCCCAGCCTTTCCTGGCCCTGGGCTGCACGACCAGCGGCATTCCCTTCGGGGGCGCGGTGGCGATGACGGACGTGTTCTTCCTGATCTGCTCGACCGAAGATCGGGGTCATCTGCGGACCTTGGCCCGCCTGAGCCGGATCCTTACCTCGCCCGGCTTCCTCAATGCCCTGCACCAAGTCGACCGTCCTGCCGAGGCGCATGAGTTGATCGTGACCACGGAAGAAGGTTTGGAAAGGCGGAAGGGGGAAGGCGGAGGGGGGATCGTTTAACCGCGCCCCAGCGGGAAGCGGCAGGTTGAGATTGCAAAACGCAAAATGAAAATTGAAAATTGCGAAATGATGGCCGAAAGCCGAAATCCGGAGGCTGGAGGAGCGCAGTAGGTAGTGCTTGGGCAACCGGTTGCCTGCTCTTGTCTTGTTGTACTCCGCAGGCCACAATGAAACGTTCGCCGTGACGATCACTTTCGCTCGCGAGCACTGCATGGCGCCGTTGCATATTCTGCTGGTGGGCGATACTACTCGGGGTGAGTTTCGCGGCGCTCGCGACTGCCTCGATTCTTGCGGGGTGGTCCGGCAGGCGGCCGGCGCCGACCAGGCAGCCGAGTTGATGGCCGGCGAGTTCTTGCCCGACGTGATCGTAGTGGCCCAGGCGTTTCCCGGGCAGTTCTCGCACCAGGCCATCGATCGTCTGCGCCGCCTGGCCCCGCTGGCCCGAGTGGTGGGACTGATGGGGACCTGGTGTGAAGGGGAAATGCGGTCGGGCACGCCGTGGCCGGCAGTGGTCCGCACCTACTGGCACCAGTGGTCCGCTCGCAGCCAACGCGAACTGCGCGACCTGGCCGAGGGACAGGGCTCCTCCTGGGTCTTGCCCGCCACGGCTGCCGAAGAGGAACGCCTGCTGGCCCGCGCCGCCGTTGATTGGCCGAAGCGGCAGGGACTGATCGTTATTGATACGCCATCCGCCGAGATGCACGCCTGGCTTTCGGCCGCCTGCCACACGCGCGGATTTTCGACGTTTTGGCAGGGTCAGCCGGACTCGACCCAGATCGTAGAGGAGGCTAGCGCGGGGCTGTTCGACGCAGCGTGCCTGTCGACCACGCCGACTTCCACCAGCGGATCCGACCGCGACCATGCCTTGCTGCGTTGCCGGGTTGAGCGGCTGCAACCGGCGCCGGTCATTGCACTGCTGGACTTCCCGCGGATCGCCGACCATGACCGATGTCTGACGGCCGGCGCGGCAGCAGTGCTTTCCAAGCCGCTGGCGATGGAGGATTTGTTCTGGACCCTGGATGCCATCCTCGCCTAACCCGCCCGGTCGGCCTTGCCGAACACCATGCGCCCGGCGCTGGTCTGCAGCACGCTGGTTACGGCGATGGGGATGGTCTGGCTGATGTGTTCGCGGCCGGCCTCGACGACCACCATGGTGCCGTCTTCCAGATAGCCCACCCCTTGCCCCGGCTCCTCGCCTGCCCGGACAATCCGCACGTCGATCCGTTCGCCCGGCAAGAAAACGGGCTTGAGCGAGTTGGCCACCTCGTTAAGATTGATGACCTTGACTCCCTGGAGCTTGGCGACCTTGTTGAGGTTGTAGTCGTTGGTGATGAGTTTGCCGTCGAGATGTTTGGCCAAGGCCACCAGCTTCAGATCGACCGTCAGTCCGGTGAACTCCGGCAGATCGTGATCGTAGAACACCAGCTCGATGTCGCGGCTGGCCCGGAGCCGGTTGAGGACGTCCAAGCCCCGTCGGCCGCGGGCACGGCGGAGCCGATCGGAGCTGTCGGCAATCCCTTGCAACTCGCTGATGACGAACTTGGGCATGATGATCTGGCCGTCAAACAGGTGCGTTTCCACCACGTCGGCGATCCGGCCGTCGATCACCACGCTGGTATCCACGATGCACGGCTTCAGTCCCTTGACTTCCTTGACAAACTCGACATACGGGATGATGAAGCGGAAATCATTGCGGGTTTGCAGCAACATACTGATGCAAATGTAGCAGAGAACGACCATCAGCAATCCTACGACGGGTCCGCGGATGCGATCGTCCATGGTAGGAACCAGGAGCAAGGCCAGGCTGAGCAGGTACGTCATGAGCAGGCCGATTAGCAGGCCGAAGTACACGGCGGTGATCACATCCAGATGTTTGCGGCGAAAGCAGATGTCCAGGGCAATCACTCCCAGCGTGATCCCCAATACCCCCCCGAGCACCGCCCAGGAGATCCATTGGGGTTCGTAGGGAACGACATCGGACCGGACAAACAAGATGCCCAATCCGGCTGCCACAAAGAGAAACAGGCATCGTAAGATGGTCAAAGCCATTCTGGTAGCATCCCTTTTTCGCTAGAAGACACCAAGGTTGGGGCCGCCCAAGCCCGCCCGCCCCCGCCTGCATTCGCGACGGAACCCTCTATTATACTCTCTGGCTCCGCTCTTTGAAGGTAGACTCGAAAGCCGCGAAGCCTCCCTCTTGCTCCCACCGGGCAACCAGCCACAATATCAGCCATGACCGACATAAATGCCGCAATCATCCAATTATCGCTGGCCGTTGAAGCTGGAAAATTGTCGCCGCCGGCTGGTGAAAACCTCCGCCAGTGGCTTACACAGCCGCATTTTCGGGATTATGCGGCCGAGGTGGCTCACCGGGTGGCCGCCGGCCAGTGGGAGGCACTGGAAGACGCCTTCTGGACCACTATCCCCTTCGGCACCGGCGGCCGACGCGGCCGAATGTTTCCCATCGGCTGCAACGCCATCAACGATCGAACCATCGGCGAGAGCGCTCAAGGTCTGGCCGACTACATCAAGCAACGGGCGGCAGCCGGCGGAGGGCCGGCTCCCGAGCGAGCGGCCGGGACGGTGGGGCGGCAGCCCCTGTCGTGCGCCCTCGCCTATGACACTCGGCACCGTTCCCGTCACTTCGCCGAGTTGTGCAGCGAGATCATGGTGGCCGCCGGATTCACCGTCTATTTCCTCGACGGCTGTCGGAGTACGCCGGAATTGTCGTTCGCCGTGCGCTGCAAGCATTGCCACTGCGGCCTCATGATTACTGCCAGCCACAACCCTCCTGCCGACAACGCCGTCAAGGTCTATGGCCCCAGCGGCGGCCAGTTTGTGCCCCCGGACGACGAGAATTGCATTCAGGCCATGCAGCGGGTGACCTGGATCCAGCGAACCCCGTTTGACGAAGCGCTGGCCGCCGGCAAGGTGGTGCTGTGTCAGGAAGAGGTGGATGCCGCGTTCCAGCAGGCAGTGAGAAAGCAGAGCGTACCCGGTCCGCGCGATCTGAAGATCCTTTACTCGCCGTTGCACGGCGTTGGGGCGTCGGCCGTCTTGCCGGTGCTGGCGGCCGACGGATTTCACCAGGTGGAACTCTTTGCTCCCCACGCCGAACCCGACGGCGATTTTCCCAACGTGCCGAACCATGTGGCCAATCCCGAAAACCCGGCAGTCTTCGCGGCGCTCATCGAGCGAGCCAAGCAGAGCGGGGCGGAATTGGTCTTGGCTACCGACCCCGATTGCGACCGGTTGGGATGCGCCGCCCCCCGCTCGACCGCTGCCGGCAGTCCTTGGGCTACGCTGAGCGGCAACCAGCTCGGCGCCCTGTTGTGCGATTTCCTGCTCGCCGCCCGGCAGGCGGCCGGCGCGTTGACGCCGCAGCATTACGTCGTCAAGACCCTGGTCACCAGCGAACTGGTTCACCGCATCGCCGAGGGCTACGGCGTACAAACGGCCGGCGATTTGTTGGTGGGATTCAAGTGGATCGGCAACGAAATGGACCTTCGGGGACCGCAGGACTTTGTGATCGGGGTCGAGGAATCATACGGCTTCCTGGCCGGCGACCATGTTCGCGACAAGGACGCCGCCGTGGCCTCGATGCTCACCGCCGAGTTGGCGGCCCGCTTGAAGAGCCAAGGCAAGACGCTCCACCAGCGGCTGGATGAGCTGTTCGGCTGGCACGGCTGTTTCGCCGAGGGCCAGGTGAGCCTCCAAATGCCCGGCGAAAAGGGTATGGAGGAGATGAAGGCCTTGCTGGCCCGCGTCCGCTCCCAGCCCCCCAAATCGCTCGGCGGCCTTCGA
>JAJYGU010000069.1:1623-12734 GCA_021784975.1 Planctomycetota bacterium | reverse complement strand
GCCCCCACGCTCGCCAACCGAGGGCTTGCCGGTCCCCGCGGCGACTTGGTCATCCTCGACCTGGAGGCAGAGGGCAACCGAGTGGCGGTGCGTCCCTCGGGCACGGAGGCCAAGTTGAAGATTTATCTGTTTGCGTACGATCCGCCCGCTGCCGCCGTCGATCTGGATGCCGTCAAGACCGCCCAAGCCCGGCGGCTGCAGTCCATGGCCGCCGGCTTCCAAGCGTTTTGCGAAAGGTGAGGCGGCTCTGAGACGTTTGCCGTAACGCCCACGATCATGCTGTGGGCATACCGTCGCCCTCATCCGCGGCATTGGGGTTTGCCGCCCCATGCCCAATTGGCGGCATGATTCGCCCGCGCCGGCCTGCGTAAAATACATTAGTGAGCGGCGCAGTGCCGCATGTGGTTTGGTTGCGCGAGGTCCAGCGAAGGCCTCGCATCGGTTGAGAGGAGGGTTAAGCAATGTCTGCGGTTAGTTCGGAGGGGAACACCACCCTTCACAATCAATCTCCTGAAGCGATGGAGTCGGAAAAGAAGCGGGAGCGGTGGACGTTTGGACGCGAGCCCCGGTCGCCGGAACGAGAGCGGCAGGTGTCGATGGAGGTCGTCAGCAGCGGTTCCATGATCGAAGCTACCGGAGGTTTTGCGGCGGTTATTTTGGCAATCCTCGGCTTTGCCACCGTCGCCCCGGCCTACTTGATCCCAATTGCTGCAATTGCGCTCGGGGTGGCGCTGCTGTTTGAGGGCGGCGCGGTGGCTGCACGCTATTGGCGGCTGCCCGAGGAAATCGCCGCCGGACGCTGGGCGTCGACGGAACTTGCCGTCGGGATGTTTGCCGAGTTTGCGGCCGGGGTCGCCGGCGTGGTGCTCGGGATTCTCTCGCTGTTGGCCTTGGCCCCTGTTACCCTGTTGTCCACCGCGATTTTGGTGTTCGGGATCGCGCTGGTGCTGGGCAGCGGGCTGACCTATCGGCTCAATAGCCTTGAGTACGCGGTCGGACCCGGAGGGACGCGCGAGAGGGAAGAGTTCAACTGGTTCGCGCGGTTCGTTGACCGGGCGGCGGTAGGCATTCAGGTTCTGATTGGGCTGGTCACCACGATTCTCGGTATCCTGGCGCTAGTCGGAATCGCCTCAGCGGCTCTGGTCACGACCTCCGTGCTGATTATCGGCTTCTCCGCTCTGTTGAGCGGCAGCGCAGTCAGCAGCCGCATCATGCACTTGATGCACCGTTGTTGAGAGGTTTAGTATCGCTCACGGCGGGAGCCATTCGATGCCCGTCTTGCTGGCCCGGAATCGCCGGGCGCGGATGCTCGATCGTGGTCCCTCTTCGTAGTACACGATCAGCACCGAGCCGTCTTTCAGGTTCACCATCGACGGGTAGGCGCCCCCGAACGAATCCACTTGGACGGGCTTGCTCCAGGTCTTGCACTCGTCCAAGCTATAACGCAGTGCCGTAAAGCTGCCGCTGGAGATATCCAGAGCACGGTGGTAGCCGCGATAGGCCAAGAGGATGACGGCGCCCTTTGCGGCGCGGAGCAGATAGGGGCAGTGGCCGATGAAGTCCAGCGGCTGCGACTTGCTCCAAGTCTTGCCGCGATCGGTTGAGACCGCGTAGCACATAGCCGAGTGGCTCGACCTTTCGGCGGCCCAAAGCCGACCGTCGGTCAGTTCGATGACGTCGGTCTCGGCATCCAGCCGATGTCCGGCGTTGTCGATGTCGACGGCCTTGCTCCAGGTTTTGCCGCCGTCGTCGCTGATGCCTACGGCCCCCGCCGAGGGCCCTTCGCGATAGAGCCCGAGGATCAGGCGGCCGTCCGCCAATTCGCGGATCGGGGCACTGCAATAATAGTCTTCGTAAATCTTCCGCGGCGCAGACCACGATTTACCCAGATCGTCGGAGGTCACGATCCACGTGCCCAGCCCGATCCATGGCACGCCTTTTCCGCTTCCTTTGCGGAGCCTGAAGAAGTCGCAGATTAGCCGGCCGTTCTTGAGTTGGACGATCGAGGGGTCGCGGTCGTCGTCCGGGCTGTCGAACAGAGTCTTGGCAGCGGTCCAGGAGTGACCTTTGTCGGACGAAGTGCAATACGAGATTCGCCCGCCGTTGGGCAACTTGGCATTGGGCAGGGCCACGTGGCCGTAGCCCGCGTAAAACACGGCCATCAGCCGGCCGTCGCGGAGCCGGCAAACGTCGGGAAAGGCTTGATAGCCGCCCGCGCCCGCGTCGCGGCACACATAGACGAAGGCCGGTGGCGTCCCGTCGGCGGCCATGGCCGGCGACGCGAGCGCAACCATAATTGAGATCAGGCCGTAAGCCGCGTGAACCGTTGAGCGTGTCATTATGCTGGCCTCGGTCGTTTGCCGTTGACAAAACCAAAGTAGCAGTTCCAACGAGGGCTGTAAATATGCTCAGTCGGCGATTTCGTCCACCTCGGTCCGCAAGATTTCCCGCCACCATCCCTCTTCGTGGACCGGCCAACCCTGAACCACCTGCGCGGCGGCGGTTGCCTGCGCCGGCCGACGCTGTTGACGAACACTGCGCCAGCAGGTCATTTCGGCGGGCGAGGGGGGCGGCGCCCGGCCCGGCAGATTGCTCCGCCGCCAGGTAAGCCGCTGCTGGTCGAAAATACTGATGATGATCGCCGGCCGACACTCCAACATCCGGCGGGCAATCAACTCATGGCTGGCCGTCCGATAGCGGGACTTCAGGGCCGTCAGGTCCCAGCCATAGGCGGCCGCGTCGGCCACGAACCACGCCGTCGGCAACAGGATTCGGCCGGCCATCTGACTGGCCACCAGTTCGCGGGCATTGGCCGCTGTCTCGCGAGGGTCTACGGCCAATTCCAGGAACACGCGGCAGGCTACGTGTTCGCCGATCTCATGGGCCACCGCCCAATGCCGCCGTTCGCGTCGCGGCTCGTCGCGCAACAGGATCGTCGCCCGCGGGCGCCGCCCCCCCGGACCGCACAATCGCACGTACCGTGCCCGCCCTGTCTGACGATCGTCGCGGGCCACCGCAACGCCCAACCGCTTGGCCAGCAGGAAGGCATCGACCGGCGGATCGTCGATCCGCGCTTCCGCCAGGATTTCCGCGGCCACGCGGTCGAAGCCGGCCGCCAGTTCCTCGCGGGTGAGTTCCGGGAACATGCGACGCCTCGCTAATAAATGTACGTGCGTACATTATATGCGAGAGGTTGGGCGAGGGCAAGCAGCAAGAAGGGCCAACCCCGGCGGGAACTTGCTTCGTACTCATCACGCTCCGCGTGATGCTTTCCTCACGCGGAGCGTGAAGAGTACCCGCAGCGCAGGCTTCAATTCTTGCCGGCGTAGCGTTCCGCGTATTCCAGCGACCAGTTGTCGATCAACTGGGTGAAGGTGGTCATATCGAGCTCGGCCAGCGGCTCGTAATAGTGGCGATTGAAGATCTCGCGGTTGTTGACCGTCGCTTTCCCGGTCAGCTCGAGCAGGTGATATTCCGAGAGCGGCCGGATCACCATTTCCAGGCGGCTAAACTGGTTGGTGCGGCGGCCGCGGGCCAGCCGCAAATCGTCGCGACGGATGGCCGCTCCCCAACCGCGCTCGTCCACAATCGTCTCGAAGGCGAAGCCCGGAAACCGGTCTGCCAGTTGCTGCAGGCAGGCCTCGATTCGCTCGGACAGCTCCAAACGATACTGCGAGTGCAGTCGCTGGAACTCCTGCTCCGAGAGCTGCCGTTCGTGTTCGGCTTGGGCGCGGGCGGCGCTCGTCCGGCGCCCCCGTTCGATGGCCTTCTCCAGACGTTTTTCGAATTCCATGGAGTCGCGTGCTCGCAAGACGGGGTTGCCTCGGTCGCACCGGAAAGGGGGCTGGCGCCGACGCCCCGCCCGTATCCGCGGGCCAAGCTTGCCCGATGCGACGGAGCCAGTCCCTTTCTTGGCTCTCAGTTTTCCAACCTGGCTTCCTCGCCTGAGTCTTCCGGCGCGGCGACCGGCGCGTCAACGACCGGCGCCTCAGCAGGCGCCGCCGCCATCGGGCGGTCCGGTTCGTGGTCAACTGGCAACGGTGCTTCGACGGGAGCCTCTAGGGCCGGCGGCAGCGGAGGCTGGCTGGCAGCCGCCTGGGGTTCACTCATCGCGGCGCCTGGCGGGTTGGGCACCGCCGGCGGCTGTTGGGTCGCCTCGGCGGGCTTGCTCACCGGGCCGGGCCGGGATTGATAAAACTGCATCAGGTCGCCGAAGGTCCGCATGGGCTCTTTGCCCGTTCGCATCGCGTCCGTAATGGGGATCAGGGGCTTGGGAGGCGGCTTGGGGCGATAGGGCGGATGTTGATGGGCCGCGGGGCGTCGCCCGCCTTGGGGTCGCGGCGAACGGGGCGGACGGGTGGGACCTTGAACTGGCGGCCGCTCGCCAGTCGGCGCGTGCTCTCGTTCGGTCTCTGGCGGCCGACCTTGGCTGGCCCGCGCCGGAGGGCGTCGCCCTTCGCCGCGCCGCTCGGGGCGATGCTGGCCTTCCGAGCGGCGGCGCGGCGGGCCGCCCTCGTCGGCGGGCTGGGCGCCTTCGGCTTTCTCGCCGCGGCCGCGGTAGTTCGGCCGCTCGCTGCCGGGACAAACCATGGTCAGCGATACCCGCCGCCGCTCCTTATCGATCTCGACCACCCAGACCTTGACGATGTCGCCGACCGCAACCACCTCGTGCGGGTCGCGAATGAAGCGGTCGGCCAGGCGGCTGACGTGCACCAGCCCGCTATCGTGCATGCCGATGTCCACGAAGCAGCCGAAATCGACCACGTTCAGCACCGTCCCCCGCAGTTCCATGCCCGGCGCCAGATCCTCCAGCTTGAGGATACCGCGTTTGAAGACCGGCGGCGGAAAATCCTCCCGTGGATCGCGGCCCGGACGAACCAATTGGGCGAGGATGTCCTTGAGGGTCAGCCCGCCGACCTGCAACTCCTTGGCCAGCCCTTGCAGGTCGACCTGAGCCGCTTGTTCCGCCAGCCGGCCCATGGCGTCTTTTTCGCGGAGATCCGTGGTCGCACCGTGCAGCCGTTCCAGCACGCGATTGGCCACCGGGTAGCTCTCCGGATGGATCCAGGAGGAATCCAGCGGATTGTCGCCGTTGAGGATCTTCAGGAATCCGGCCGCCTGCACGAAGGTCGCCTCGCCGAAGCCGGGCACCTCGCGCAACTGCTCGCGGGTGCGGAACGGGCCGTGCTCGCGGCGATACTCATAGAGCCGCCGGGCGGTCAACTGATTCAAGCCGGAGATATATCCCAGCAAGGCGGGGCTGGCCATGTTCACATCCACCCCCACATAGTTGACGCACGATTCGACCACCTCGTCCAGCGACGCCCGCAGGTGCTTGGCCTTTACGTCGTGCTGGTACAGGCCGACGCCGATGCTGGCCGGGTCGATCTTCACCAGTTCGCTCAGCGGATCCTGCAGCCGCCGGCCGATGGAGATTGCCCCGCGGAGGGTGGCGTCGCAATCGGGAAGCTCTTCGCGGCCGACCCGGCTGATTGAGTACACGCTGGCCCCGGCCTCGTTGACGATCACATAGGCGACCCCTTTCTCCTTGAGGTCGTTTTCCAGCAGCTCGGCGAAGAAATCCTCGCTCTCGCGGCAGGCGGTGCCGTTGCCCACCGCGATCAGGGTGAGTTGAAAACGCTCCACCAATTCGAGCACTTTCCGCTTGGCCTCTTCGCGCCGATCCGGCTTGCCGATCAGGAAGATGACGCCGTGATCCAGCAGATTGCCGAACTGATCCAAGGCGGCCAGCTTGCAGCCGCTCTTGAAGCCCGGATCGACCGCCAAGACCCGCTGATTGTGGACCATCGGTTGCAACAGCAGGTTTCGCAGATTCCGGGCGAACACGCTCACCGCATGGGCCTCGGCCCGGTCGGTCATCTCCCGGCGGACCTCGCGCTCCAGACTGGGCAGAATCAGCCGGGTGAGCGCGTCCCGCCCGCAGCCGCGGAGATAATCGGCATGCGGATGCTCCGGCGGCACCAACAATTCATCGAGGACCTTGAGCATGGCCTCGAGATCGGATTCGATCTTCACCCGCAGCACTCTGGCCCTCTCGCCGCGGTTAATCGCCAGAATACGATGCGGCGGGATGCGACTGAGCGCCTCGCGATAGGCGAAGTAGTCGCGGAAGGCCTTGATGCGTCTTTCCTCCAGCTTCTTCTTTTTGAGTTCCCGTCTCTTCAATTGAGCCAGCTTGGCCTCCGCCCGCGCCTGCTTTCGCTGGGCAGGGGGGCTTAACGTCGGCATCGGCGGCGGGGGAGGATTGGCCGCCTCGCCGGCTTCCGCGGTGGCGGCGGCCGCCCCGGGTGAAGCGAGCGCGACTGAGGCTGGGGCGACCGCCGGTTCGGGCGTGGCCACCAACGGCGGCTCGGCGGCGATTTCGGTCGCCAATGGCGACGCGGGTGGTGGCTCGGACGGCGCCGGCTGGGCCAAGGCGGTTGGCGATTGGACGGCGATCTCGGCCAGCAATTCCGCCAATTGTTCGGCAGTAACCGGTTCCGCGGCGGAATCGGCGGACGGTTCGCCCGCCAGCGGGCCGCCGGAGCCGGGCACGGTCGCCGGCGGTGCGGCCGCCTTGACGCCCGGCTCATTGGCGGCGCCCTCGGGCGGGACTTTATTTTCAACCACAATCTGGGTGCTAATCAACACCCCGGTCCGTTGCAGGACTTCTCGCAGCCGCTGCCGCAGCTCCGCCTGCTCGCTGAACTGCTCGGCCAGGATATGGCCGGCCCCCAGCAAGGCGTCGGCGGCAGTGGGGATTTGTCGATCGGGATTGACAAAATCCGCCGCCCGTGCGTCGAGATTGGCGGCCAGCGGGGCCGCGTCCAGGATCTCGCCAGCGAGGTCTTCCAGCCCCCGCGAGCGCGCCAGCGTTGCCAGCGTCTGCTTCTTGGGCTTAAAGGGCAGGTAGAGATCTTCCACCCGCTTGGCGGTGGTGGCGGCAAGGATCTGCTTGGTCAGCTTCTCGGTCAGCTTCCCTTGGGACTCGATCGAACGGAGGATGGTCTGCTTGCGGTCGGCCAACAGCCGCAACTTGGCCAGCCGCGACTGAATATCCCGAATCTGCTCCTCGTCCAATCCACCGGTGCGGTCTTTCCGGTAACGGGTGATGAAAGGGACCGTATTGCCTTCATCCAGGAGCTCAACGGTGGCTTGCACCTGGGGGAGCGGGACGTTCAGGCCACGGGCGACGTGCCGCAAATCAATCGTTACCGCGCTTGCCATAGTCGATCCACATTACCCGGATAAGCCCTACGCCACGGACGATCGGCTTTCCAGGTCTCACCGCGCCAGCACCGCCGGCAAGTAAAAAACGCATTTTCCCCAAAAAACATCAAACCCGCAAGACGCCTCCGGCCGATACTTGTGAAACGAACAGGGTGGGCATCTCAAGCAAGGAAGCGCCCATGCAGGCCAGCCATCTTCGCGTCTACTACGGTCCCCAAGAAGAAACCAGCAACGTTGCCGTTGCCGATGCCCATCGCCAAACGGTTACGGTTCCGCTTGTGGAAATCATGCCTCTGCTGGCGGACGCGGTCCGGTCGGAACGCACTTGGTTGCGGGACTTCGCCGATGACGAAGTCACTATCTCCATGGATCTTTACGAAGTCATCCTAGCTTACCAACATTACCGCCGTCCGTCAGCCTGAGTTGCTGCCGGTGGCGGTAATTTCCGGTCAATTCCTCAGCCCGGTGGCCAGCCTGCCGGGCTGGCTGTGTTTCTTGACTGCCCGGGCACCCTCCCTCGCGCACCTGGGGGACTGTCCCGATTTTTGTGGCGACAATGCTTCGCACGGTGCCTGGCCCCAAGAATGGGACTATCCCCTTCTGCGCGCCGCTCACGCTGCCAGTCACGGGGTGCTCGTGTTCGGGTAGGACGGATTCGAGACGGTGAACATCCGCGCCGCGTCGCCATCGGCCGGGCCGGGCCCACGATGATCGACGGGGGGCAGGCGACGAATGGCCTCCGCCGGATCGCTGCTTCCCGTCGCGCCCGGCGGCGACGGCGGCAATACCGGCACCAACGGCTTCCGCGATTGCTCGCCCGGCGGAGCCTCTGTCGAGGCTTGATCGGCATTGGAGGCGGCTGCCGGTGGCGTGGGCGAGCTCGGCTGCGGTAGGGCGGCCTTGGGAGGCGGCGAGGCCTCCGACGCGTCGTTGGCGGTTGGCTCCGCAGCCGGATTGGTTGCTGCGTCGGTGTCCGCCGCAGGCTGGTCCGCCGGCTCCTGCGAAGTCGCTGCGGAGGGACCCGCTGCCGTCGGCGATGGACTGGTCGGCGCTGGGCTGGCCTCGCTCGCTGCGGCGGCGCGGGCTGCCGGCCCCACCATTTTCCACACCACCGGATATCGCGTCGTGTTGAAGCCGATGGCTCCGGCCATCAACGCGAATCCCAGGATTGCGGCCACCGTCTTGGGCATCGTCTTGCTCTGTGCTTCGCTTCAACACTGTCCGCGTGAAAACCATACACTAGCCTAGCGGCGCGGCAAGGAAAAAAGGCGGCGCCGATGACCCGCGAAGCAGACTCGTGGCGGACGAGAACATCTAGGCAAAGTTGAAGGAATTGGGAGGCGGAAGACGGAGGGCGGAAAGCCGAAAGCGGAAGCTCCCACCAGCGTCGCGTACAGTGGGGACCTCGCCGTTCGCCGACGGCGCGCATCGTGGTACAATACGATCCGGCATCTCACGGCCCTGGACAACACTCGCCCGGGCACTGGTCGGGCCAAGGGCCGTCCGGCCCCGATGCCAAACGCGGCGCGGCCGGGTCGATGCGCTCCAGGATCAATTCGCGGATCATCTCGACAAACCGCGGATGGCTGCCCACCACCGCGGCCCGGACCATGTTGATCCCCAATTCCGCGCAAAGCTGGCCGACCTCGATGTCGAGATCGTAGACCACCTCCATGTGTTCCACCACGGACCCAAT
This sequence comes from Planctomycetota bacterium, assembly GCA_021784975.1. Taxonomy (GTDB): domain Bacteria; phylum Planctomycetota; class Planctomycetia; order Pirellulales; family Thermoguttaceae; genus JAJYGU01. The sequence continues at coordinate 3,808 of JAJYGU010000069.1, read as the reverse complement.
GGGCACAATCACCACCTCTCGCACCCCTTCCTCGCGCAACTGGCGAAGGCGGTCCCGAATGTCGGGCCCCAACCAGGGTTGCGAAGGCGGCCCGCTGCGGCTCTGGTAGCCCAATTCCCAGGGGATCGGCCGGGGGCTCGCCGGCGGCTGGCCGCCGATCCGTTCCACGACCAGCCGACAGGTTTCCCGCAGTTGCCGCTCGTAGGGCGATCGCTCCGCCATGGCGATAGGGATGCTATGCGCACTAAAGACCAACCGGAAAAAGGGGACATCACTGATATTCGGGGCATCGCGACGGCAATGAGTGATGTCCCCTTTTTCGTCGAGCGCCGCCGCGACCCGATCGGCCGCGGCCTCGATGAAGCCCGGGTGATTGTAGAACAAGCGGACCTTGTCGATCCGTGGGGCGTTGGCGCCGACTTGTTGACGCGCGGTTGCAAGGTCCTCCAGATACTGCCGGCAGCTCGGATACGAGCCGAACGGCGCGGTGACCAGTGCCAGGGCGCGACGCACGCCGTCACCCGCCATGGCCTGCACCGTATCCGTCAACATCGGGTGCCAATGGCGGTTGCCCCAGTAGACCGGCAGCCGCAGGCCGGTTCGGTTCAATTCGCCGATCACCGCCGCCAACAACGCGCGGTTCTGGGCGTTGATCGGGCTCACGCCGTCGAAGATTTCGTACCGCTCGGCAACCTGCAGAAGCCGCTGCCGCGGCACGTCCTTGCCACGGACCACGTTTTCCAGGAACGGCAAGACGTCTTCGCGACGCTCGGGGCCGCCGAAGGAAACCAGCAGAATTGCGTCGTATGACGACGACGGAGGGCGGAGATGGGAAGGCGGAAGCGGACTCATTAAGTCATCCTCTCCGTCTTCTTGGCATCCTTCCTCGCCTGGGCGGTGAACACCAGGGTCCAGCTCACCAGTCGAGTTCCTTTGCACACCTCTCGACCGGTGTCTGCAGTCCTCCGATAATAGAGTCCTTCATCCCGGGGACCGATGTGAGGTACAACGTCTCCTGGATCGCTCGCCAATCGTCCTCAGACACCAGGATCCCGCTGTGGCGCTGGCCGGCGATCTGAACCACCTCGTGCGATTCGGCCAAACCATCGAGGACTTCGTCCAGGCGTTTGGACGCCTCGGTTGTGGTGAGTGTAGTCATGGCGTCATTCATTTTAGATATCCCCCATCAGTATCTTAACGCAGACCCCTCGGCCAAGGGAAGCTTTTTTGTCCCCCGCCTCAACGTCGGCGGAGTTGCCCCTCGACCCATGCCTTGGTCTTCGACATCACGGCCGCTTCGACCGGGATGTGCTCGATAATGCAGTTCATGGGGCGATTGAGCTTGCGAAGCTCGGCGATCAGCAGGGGGTAATTCATCTCGCCGCCGCCCGGACCGGGCAGGTCGACGCTTCGGCGGCTCGGGTTGAGTTTCATATCTTTGAGGTGGACCATCTGGATGCGATCGCCCAGCTCGCGGAACAGGCGACGCAACTCCTCGTCGCGACGCCGATACAGATCGGGCGAAATGAAGTTCGGCGGATCCAGCAACAGCCCGATCCGGTCGGCGGGGAAGGGGGCCAGCACCTCTTTGGCCAATTCCAGGGTGCCCACCACGTGAGGATAATACGGCTCAAAGGCCACTCGGCCGTCGATCGGTTGGACGATCGGCAGAAGCACGGCGCGAATGGCGCGGTGAAGCCTGGCGACGGCCTCAGCGGTGTGATTCCGCGAGTCGGAGCCGCTGAAATGCGCCGCGTAGCTGGCGCTCCAGGTGACGAACTGCTTGCAGCCAAACTGCTCCGCATGGGCCGCCACAAGCTTCATGGTCTGTTGGCTGGCGCCCATGAAGCCGGTGTCGTCGGGGCGGAAGAGGTTGAAGTAAGTCCCGAAGGCGACCGTCTTCAACTTCAATCGGCTTAGGGTCCGGGCGAGGGTCTTGATCTCATCCGCGGTGGGCTGGAAGAAGAAGGTCACTTGCACCCGCCGGAAACCTACGGCGGCGATGGTTTTGGCCTTCTCGCCCAACTCGGCAGACGACCCGCCTTGCAACATCATGCCCAGGCGGATATTGTCCTTGCTCGACTCGCCGGCCAGCGATTTCGCCAGGCCGCCCGTGGCCGCAGCCGTGACTGTGACGGTCTCCAGGAAGCGACGACGTGAAATCCTCGAGCTCATGAGGGTCTCC
>JAJYGU010000069.1:0-1613 GCA_021784975.1 Planctomycetota bacterium | reverse complement strand
TTTCGGTTCAAGGGCAGTATAGTCGTGTAATCATCGCTGAGGAAGACCCCGGAAGAAGGGACTGCCCTGAGAGGTCAAAACGCCGATGCTTTTCCCCAGACATCTGTTTTCTCGATGTGTTCCTCTAGCCGCACCAACAGCCGCGGAGCGACGGTAGTCGCTAGCCAGGGGCGCAAGCCCCTGGGAAGCCACCATACACATCGTTGGAAGCCGCGAAGCGGCGACACACGCGAGTGCCGCCCCGTCGGGGCTCCTCAACGTAACGCGTATGGCCCCAGGGGCTCACGCCCCTGGCTAATGACTGACGCCCCTTTGGGGCTCATATTTCGGCCCTCAAGCGGCCAGCAACATCCTCACCCCAATCAAGATCAGCACGCTCCCGCCGACGATCTCGGCCCAATGGCTCCAGCCGGAGCCTAGGCGGCCGCCGAAGCGAATGCCCACGATGGTTAAGGCGGCAGTCACCAGTCCGATCACCGCGCTAGGCACCCATACGGAAACGCCCCACAAGGCCATGCTTATGCCCACAGCCAAGGCGTCGATACTGGTAGCCACCGAGAGGGTCACCAGTGTTGCTCCGCGGGTGGGGTCGCGAGTGGACTTCTGCGACGAGGGCCGGCGAGACTCCCAAAGCATTTTGCCGCCGACGTAAGCCAGCAAGAGAAAGGCCACCCATGAGCCATAGCCGTCAACGTAGCCCGCCACTTCTTCCCCGATCAGCCAGCCGATCACCGGCATGCAGAACTGGAACATCCCGAAGTGAAAGGCGAGGCGGAAGACGTGACGGCTGGTGATCGTTTCCAGCGTCATACCCACGATGATCGACACCGCAAAGGCGTCCAGGGCCAGTCCGACGGCCAGTGCCAGCATGCTCAGCCAATTCAGGTTCATGAGCAATAGCCTAGTGGAGAACTGCGTTTGGTGCAAAAGGGGAGCGGCGTGCACGGGCATTGCGTCGGCTCCGGCAAGTTGCCATGATACCCAGGATGACACCTTCGCTAAACGTGGCTGCTCGGCTTGCGGCGATGGCGGCGTCGCGGCCGGAGGCGGTCGCCGTGGTCGAGCCTCTCGGTTGCGCGGGCGGCAAGCGTCGCTACCGGCAGATGACCTTTCGCGAGCTCGACCAAGACAGCGACCGCATCGCCCGCGGGCTGCGCGAGCTGGGCGTGCCGCCGGGATCGCGGCTGGTGATGTTGATCCGGCCGGGGATCGATTTTGTCTCGGTGGTATTTGGGCTGTTTAAGGCGGGCCTGGTGGCAGTGCTGATCGACCCCGGCATGGGGGCGCGAAGGGCAATGCGTTGTCTGGCCGAGGCGGAACCGGACGGCTTTCTGGCGATTCCGATAGTGCAGGCGGCCCGCCTGCTTTCGCCTGGCCGATTTCCCAAGGTCCGCTTTAACATTACCGCCGGTCGACGCTGGTTTTGGGGCGGCATGACGCTCGATCGGCTTCGCGGCGGGCCGTGGAGCGGAAGTGAGATGGCGGCCACCTCGGCCGACGCTCCGGCAGCCATCATCTTCACGACCGGGAGCACCGGTCCGGCCAAGGGAGTGCTCTTTACCCATGGCAACTTCGACGCTCAGGCCCAGCAGATTGGCGACTTCTACGGCATC
>JAJYGU010000297.1 GCA_021784975.1 Planctomycetota bacterium | reverse complement strand
GGCTTCGGTCATGGCCTTGGCGACGTGGAGCAGGGCCTTCGAGGGAATACATCCCCGCAACAGGCAAACGCCGCCGAGCCGCGGCTCCTGATCCACCAGGGTTACTTGTAGTCCCAGGTCGGCGGCTAGAAAGGCGGCCGCATATCCGCCCGGTCCGCCGCCGAGCACGCAGAGTTGAGTTTTCATGGCTATTCGATTGGGAAGTTCAGGGGAATGCGAAAGACGCCCTATTGTACCCAGAGAAAACGACTACACCAATCGCAACCCCATCGGCAGCGATTCGCCGAACACCAGCCCTTCTTCCTCGCGGTCGAGCCGGCCGCCTTCGCGAACCAACGCGACGAAGTGATGCGGCGCGTCGCTCAGCCGCAGCCAGTCGACCGCCTCGCGGCGGACCGGCTCCGGCAAATCGCGGTAGCGATCGTCGGTCCGCCGAGCCAACTGCATCACGGCCAAGTGCCATTCCGGCCGCTCAGTCCGCTGCTGGATCAACCGTCCGAGCCACCGCGCGGCGGCCTCCGGCGGGGCGACCGTGTTCAGCGGGCCGTAGATCGGTGCCCGCGCCCCAAGGCGGCCCACGGCCCAAGCAACCGCCGGCCGCACCGGCTCCATCTTCTTCTTCGGTAGCATGTCGAGCAGCATGTCGCCGAGCTCGGTTTTGGCGGCCGAGGGGAGCAACTCCAACGAGCCGAGCAGCCGCCACATTTCGGACGTCTCGTGCATCGCAAAGCTGAACTCGCCGCGGCCCTTGCCGGTGGTGAGCTGGCGGTGCAGGCTGCGGACCGGCCCCAACAGCGCGTCGGCCAGGGCCTGTTGCTGGCCGGCCGCCAGGCCGCCGCCGATCCGCCGCCAAAGAATCCACCCCTCGACGCGGACCATCGCCGAGGCATGGGCGAACTTGCCCTGCAACACAGTCCAGGTCTGAGCCACTCGCCAATCGTCCAGGGCCAGCCCGTAGCCGGGCCGCAAGGCAAAGCCGAGCAGATTCAACCATCGCGCCTCGTGCACCGCGCTGCGCCGCCGGCCGGCCTCGACCTCCATCAGCGACTCCCAAATCCGCCGGCAGAGCGAGGCGGGCCAGAGATTGCGGCCTACGCCCGTCGCCGCAGCCAGCCGCTTTGCCAGCCCTTCCGGCTTGTCCGGGGCCTCGGGGCCGAAGGCGCGGTGGATCAAGCTGCGACATGCCTGCCCGGTGGCCTCGTCCACCACCCCTTCGCTTTCCGCCTGCGACTGGTGGGCGGCGATATCGGTTTGCGTGGTCGAGCGGATGTCGAACTGGAGCCGCCAACTGCGGCGACCGCCGCGCTCGCTGCACCAGAGATCGAGCGTGCCCACCTCGGTCAGCCGCGCGTGGAGATTGACCGCCACCACTTCGCCATCCTGTTTTTTCCGTGCTCGCAGCACGGTGTGGATCGGCGGCAAGGGCGTCATCCGCTCCCGGTCCACCGGAACCAACTCGCCCGGCTGATCGGTCAACCGCGTGCTGGAGACAAACAGCGGAAACTCGACCGGCTCGGAAACCAGCAACTGGAATTGCGGTTGCGTCAACTCGACATCCTGGCCCGGCTCGATGCCCGCCGGCAGCAGGCAGACCGCCAGCGGTCCGGCAACTGCCTCGGTCCCCTCTCCCTCCGGGAGAGGGCTAGGGTGAGGGGGCACTGGCAACTCGCCGTGCCCCGACCGAGCATTGGTCGGAAGCTGGACAAGCGGTGCCGCACCCACTTCAGTCCCCCCTCTGGGCACCAACCCAAGATCGGTCGGGAGAGGGCTAGGGTGAGGGGGCGCTGCCGACGCGGTTGCCCCGGCCGCCGACTCGACGCCAATGTAATAGGTCCGCGCCAACCCGGCAGCAATCCGCACCCCTTGCCCGCGCCGCACCATCCCGTAATAAGCGGCCCCGCGAGCGACCGCCAGGTCGAGGCGCTCGTTGTCCAATACCAGTGGATGCCATCCGACGTCTGCCCCCTCTCCCTCCGAGAGAGGGCCAGGGTGGGGGCGCATCGCTAACCGGCCCGGCGCCGACTGACTTGCCCCGCAGAACCACCCGGTCAAGACCCCCAGCAACCGCTCGCGCAACAGCGGCGACTCGAATGCCCCGCCGTTGAACAGCACAATATCCGGTCGGGCCGGATCGTGATCGGCCGAGCTTTCTTCGCCCGGCATGGCCACGTGACGGTGCGCGCTGAGAAACGCCGCCAGATAGCGAGTGATGGCGTGGTCGGGGGCAAAAGGCAGGCCGAACTCCTGGAAGCCCGAACGGCGGCTGATCGGCTTCTCGTCTAGATTCACGCGCGGACAAAAGCCCTCGATCAACAACTGGCGAACCTCGTCGCGCGTCACCTCGACGTGCAGTCCGCCGCCGATCAGCTTAGCGCCCGCGGCCGGCAGATTGACCGTCAACCGCTCCGGGGCGTTGGGGCCCAACAAGGTCTCCTTCACCGCCCGGCAGCTCCGCACCAACACCGCCCACTGCCGCGGCTCCAACTTACCCGGGGACGGTCCCAATTTTCGCGGCGGCGGCGAGGTCGCCCCGCCTGCCGGCTCGACCGCCGCCAAAATGGGACTGTCCCCTTTTGCACTGGCAATCTTCGGTTCGATATACTGCGCCAAGGCCAAATCAAAATTGTCGCCGCCGAGGATCAGGTGGTCACCGACCGCCACCCGATGAAACTGCACCTTGCCCTCTTCGCCGCGACGGACGCGGATCAAGGTAAAATCGGTGGTGCCGCCGCCGATGTCGCAAATCAGAATCTTCTGCCCCGGCGCGACCATCGTCTCCCAGTCGTGGGCATGGGCGTAGATCCAGGCATAAAAAGCGGCCTGGGGCTCCTCGATCAGGACCACCCGCCTCAACCCGGCCAACGCCGCCGCCCGGACCGTCAGCTCGCGGGCAACTTCGTCGAACGAGGCGGGCAGGGTGAGCACGAAGTCCTGTTGGACCAGTGGATGTCGGGGGAAGCGGGCGTCCCAAGCCGCCCGCGCGTGGGCGATATAGCGGGCGCTGACCTCCACCGGGGACAACCGCTCGACGTCCGGCAGCCCGTGCCACGGCAACAGCGGCGCAGTGCGATCCACGCCGGTGTGACACAACCATGATTTGGCCGAGTGAACCAGCCGGCCGGGGGCCACCGTGCCCTGGTCGCGGGCGAAAAACCCCACCGCGTAAGGGGCCGTCTCCTTGTGCCACGGACACCGCAACGCCCCTTCGGCCAACTCGCCCGCGGCCGCCTGATAGTGAAACGAAGGCAGCGTCTCGCGAGCCTCGACCTGGCCGGGGGCCACGATCTGCGGGATCAGCAGGGTTCTCACCTGCCAGGGGGTCTCCGCCGTGTCCACGTAGGCCACCGCCGAGTTGGTCGTGCCCAAGTCCATGCCAACCACAAACCGACTGGGGATCGAGTCTAAACGGTCGTTCTTTTTCACGTCCTAACCCATGAGCCTACGATATTTAGGTATTCTAACGGTTTTCCGGTTTCCCCATATCTCGTCTTTACATCCGGGTTGCCTCTCGGTAAGCTTCCGTCGCCACGCCGAACCTGTAAATCTGCACAATTCAGGAAGGAGACGGGGAGTATGAACTTCTTTTCGTGGATCCGGGATGGAGTCCGGCAGGCGGTCTTGCTCGGGGTCACCGATGCCGTGGGCGATATTGGAACCCCGACCGAAGGCGACGACATTAGTCAGCGGCTCTTGCAGGCGTTGCGAACGGGCCAGCCGACCGTGATTGAGTCGAACTCCCATGAGCGTACTGGCCGGAGGAAGCTCGGCCGCTCTCTGGAGCAGATCCAAGCCCAAGCCAAGGCCTCGTAGGAGGGACTGTCCCTTTTTGCCGGGTGACCGCCATGAGCCAGTTTGCGGTGGTGCAAGCCGTCTACGCCTTCGAACGGTGGCAGGCCGCCGCCGCAATCCTGACCGACGTCCTCGGCCTGCATCCCACCGAGGCCAATCAGCGGGCACGTCGCTCGCGCGGCTTCCTGGCCGAGAACCTGGACGGCCCGACGGCCGAGCGGATCCAGCAAGCCTGCCAGGCGCAGGGACTGCCAACGCGGCTGGTTGCCCAGGCCGAGGTCGCTGCGCTGCCGACGCTGACGCGGATCCATCAGGTGTGGATTGCGGAAGATGCCCTCCGGATTTGTCGAACCCCTCTCAGCCCACAGGAACCGATTGCCTGGGCGGGTATCCGCATGCTTGCCGCCTACCACGTGCTGAAGAGCGAGACCTTTCAGCACTGGACCACCGGCGGCTTCCGAGCGGGTGGCGGTGATCCGCAGTTGAAGGTGAAGCAGTACTCCAAAGATTACGTCGAGCACGTGGCCGACCTCTTCGGCCCCGCCTCGGACGGCGGCTTGATGCGTCTCCGCCTCGGGTCTCGTGGGCTAAACTATCAGGAAGCGCTGGGGGTTGCGGGACTGTCCCCATCCGCCCCTGTCCCCGTGCCACAAACAGGCGACAGTCCCATTTTCTCGGCCATCGGCCAGGCGGGCATAGGCGGGTCTTTCGGGCCGCAGAAATCGGGACAGTCCCCAATCCCCGACACCCAGCTCGACCATTTTCGCCTGGTGCTGGCGCGGATCCATGCTCGGGCAGTTAATGCCTACGTGCCGCCGGAGACGTTGGTCTTGCTAGGCGGCCCGCCGCCGCCGGACCACCGCCTCAACGATCTGACCAGCCTGGAGGAGTTCGACGCCTACAATCGCTGGCTGCTGCAAGGATTAGGGATTAGAAGTTAGAAGTCCGGACCAAGGATATTTTGCCTTTTTCATTTTGCATGGTACGCCCCCGCCCTATCGCATTTTTCATTTCCTGTTTTTCATTTTTCATTGCCTCCGCCACCAATGAAAAATGAACGACCGAAAATAAACGACGCAAAGCGCCTCACGGCCCACGAACCGCTGACCCGGACCCCTGACCCCTGACATGCTCGACCAAGCCAACGACCTGCGACACCTGGTGACGAATCGCGACGGCTTGCCTGCAAGACGCCCGGCTGGGCGGTGTCGCTGGATAGCCGTGGCTGGGGGCAAGGGTGGCGCGGGCACCACCAGCGTGGCCATCGCTCTGACATCTGCGGACCGGAAGCGGAAGAGCTTGTTGATCGATGCCGATCCGCGCCACAGCGACGCGGCCCTGCGCCTGGGCGTCGAGGATCATCGCACGCTGGGCGATCTGCTGGCGGGTCGCGGCCTCGCGGAGGTGGTTCAAACGGCGACCAACGGAGTGCGGCTCGTGCCCGGCCGCCGCGACTGGGACGATTTGACCGGCGGCTCGTGGGCAGTGGTCGAACGCATAGGGGAAGCCGTCGGGCGGAGCGACCTCGACGCCGACGTTGTCGTGCTGGACCTGGGAAACTCTCCCGATCGAACGATAGCCGGTCTCTGGCAGGCGGCCGATGAGGCGATGATCGTCACCACGCCGGACATTGCTAGCATCGTCGGCGCTTATGAGGCGCTCAAGGTTTTGACCAACCGCGGGGCCGCTGCCCCGCCCACCTCGGTAGTGGTCACCATGGCCGCTTCGTCCGCCGCCGCGACAACTGCTTATCAGCGGCTGGCGGAGGCAGCCCGCCGCTTTCTTGGTCTGCGCCTGATGGGCACGGTCCCCCCCTGCGCACCCGGGTGGGGCTTTGGCATCAAGAAGGAAAAAACAAACCTCAACTTCCACTCGCCGGCAGCCGATATTGGGCGAAAACTATCCGTCGCCGGACGACTGTTAAACTGGAGAAAGCGAGCCAAGTCTACGGGCACTCGGGAGAGTAATTTGTTGCCCGACTCCATGTCGGCAGCCTCGGCTGATTGGCTTTTCTGAGGACCTTGGCCGGGGCCTGCCGCACAGAGACGAAACGGATTTCGAGGCTGATTCACGGAGGAAGATATGCCAGCTACTGTTGCCGCCGAAGACGTTGAGCAACTGTGGATCGAATTCAAGCGGGATCCGTCGAACCAGGAATTGCGGAACCGCTTGGTGGAAATGTATCTGCCGCTGGTCAAGTACAACGGCGAGCGGATCTGGGCGCGGCTGCCCGAGGGAGTCGAACTCGACGACCTGGTTTCCGCCGGCGTGTTCGGGCTGATGGACGCCATCGACGCCTTCGACCTGTCGCGGGGGGTCAAGTTCGAGACCTACTGCGTGCCGCGGATCCGCGGAGCGATGCTCGACGAGCTACGGACCATGGACTGGGTGCCCCGGCTGGTCCGCTCCAAGGCCAGCAAGCTCAATGAAGCGGTCAAGACCTTGGAGGCCCGGCTCGGGCGACAGCCCAATGAGAACGAACTGGCCGCCGAGATGCAGATCTCGGTGGCCGAGCTGGAAAAGATGATCCTCGACGCCAACGCGGTCAACCTCATCAGCCTTAACAAGAAGTGGTACGAGACCGATAGCTACAAGGACGTCCGCGAGATCGACATCCTCGAAGACCGCAAAGGCGAGGACCCGACCAAACGCATCCAGAAGAACGATTTAATGCGGCTGGTCACCAAGGGGCTCAATCGCAACGAGCGGCTGATCATCATCCTCTACTACTATGAAGAGTTCACCATGAAGGAGATCGGCGCCACGTTGAATCTTTCCGAGAGCCGGGTGAGCCAGATGCACAGCTCGATCGTGCAGCGGCTGCAAAGCCAGTTGGCCCGCCGCCGTCCCGAGTTCGGAACGTAACGCGTTCTGAGCGCTGGCCCCAGCATCGACGATCTGCAAGACCGGCTGGAGGTGCGCGACGCCCAAAGCCTACCGGCCAGCCAGTTCATTCCCGCGTCCTGAGCTCTCCCACGGCTTCCGCCTCCAACACCACCTCGCGGACCTGGCAGTTCGCGCCTTGGATCTTCAGATACACGGCGCACGCCGCTTCGCCTGCCCCGGCGAGGTATTTGTCCAGCGCTTCGGTGTGCCACGACGGCCACGATTCGCCTGAGCACTCCGGGACGTAATGCTGGTCGTCCTTGGAGACGAGCAGGTTCCACGGGCCGGCTCCGTTGGCGCCGACGTTAATCTGCAACTGGGCCGACCGCATGGCGCGGAGATCGAAGCGATAGCCGAACTCACTGCCGAAGCGGACGGACTCGGAACAGTCCGACTTTTCCGCCTTATGGAGATACTGGCGCTCGACGAAGCTGTTGGCGGCAAACTCGACCGCCTTGAAACGAGCCAGCCGGGCCGGCAGGTCGATGGGCGCCGCCCGGTGTCCAGCCGCAAGTCCGTGGATATGAAGCTGGGCAAGTCACCGCCTGATCCGCAAACCAAGCGGGCTTGGGCTTGCCGGCGGTGTCGAGCAACCCATACCCCGGTCCACCCCAATCCTTCACGCAGAACCAGAAGACCTTTTCGATCTTCAGCCGGCGGCGAACCGACAGGGCGGTGACCAGGGCCTGGGCCAGCAAGTTCGCCTGCTGTCGCGCAGTGACGCCTTCGGCCAAGCTCCAGCCGATCTCGGTGATCCAGATTTCCTTGCGCGAGTCGCCGTGCCGGTCCATGAGTTGCCGGCACTCCTGGAGCTTGTCGATCATCCAGCCGTCGTTGAACTGCCGGCCCCACTGGTAGGGGTGGACCGACATCACGTCGAGATACGGCCCGCAGCCGAACTCGTAGAGCCACTCGAGAACCTCGAGATCCACGCCGGCGCAGCCCATGGCGATGCGGCAGTCGCGGCCTTCCTGCCTGGCGGCAATGGCCGCCGCTTTGACCATCTCGGCGTAGTCGGCGGCGCTGCCGCGGAAAAAGCCGATGTTCGGCTCGTTCCATACTTCCCACACCTTCACCCGATGCTGGTAGCGAGCCACGCACTGGCGGACGAACCGGGCGAAGTCCGCCACATCCTTGGGCGGATAGTGCCAGGGGAACAAGGGCTTGGTCATAGCGGCGTACACGGGCAACCTTCATGCTTTTGGGTGAGGCCGCATTCTCCATCGCATATGATCCCCTCGCCAATCCTTGACGGGTCGAAAAATCTGGAAAAATCGGTGGCGGCCGGGCAAGCACCGTGGAAAGCAAGCTGTGATGCGGGGAACCCTCGCGCCCACCTCGCGCCAACAGCTTGCCCGTCATAACCTTCCGCACGACGCAAACGGCTCCTCGTGAGAGGCCCCGGTTGTGGCACGCTGCTGGGCCGGCTATAATTCGGGATTCTTTGGTTGCCGGGCGGTCCGGCCGGTGCGGGCGGCCTGAGCAGAGACGGGCAGGCGACCCCGGCCATCGTGGGGATGGCGCCGGTTTTCACGGTCTGGGAAGAATCAATTAAGGAGGCGCATCGTGGCAATTCGAGTTGCAATCAACGGCTTTGGCCGCATCGGGCGCTTGGTGTTCCGGGGACTGATGGCGAAGCCCCAGGTCTTCGAGGTGTTGGCTGTCAATGACATCACCGAGATCAAGACCATGGCCACCCTGTTGAAGTACGACAGCATCCACCGCCGCTATCCCGGCACGGTCGAGTTCGACAGCGAGAACCTGATCGTTGACGGTAAGAAAGTCAAGGCCATGGCCGTGAAAGACCCAGCCACCCTGCCCTGGAAAGACCTCGGCGTGGACGTGGTGTTGGAGAGCACCGGGGTATTTACCAGCCGGGGCGGGGCCGGCAAGGCCGGCTATGCCACCCACCTCGACGCCGGTGCCCGCAAGGTGGTCCTCAGCGCCCCGGCCAAGGACGAGCCCGATCTGACGGTGGTCACGGGCGTCAACGATGACCAACTCAAGCCCGAGCACAAATGTGTCTCCAATGCGAGCTGCACCACCAACTGTCTGGCCCCGGTGGCCAAGGTGTTGCATGAGAAGTTCGGCATCGTCAAGGGCCTGATGACCACGGTCCACGGCTACACCAACGATCAGCGGGTGCAAGACATGCCGCATCGCGACCCGTACCGGGCGCGGGCGGCCGCCCTGAACATCATTCCCACCAGCACCGGCGCGGCCAAGGCGGTGGGGCTGGTGTTGCCCAGCTTGAAGGGCAAGCTGACCGGCATCTCGCTCCGCGTGCCGGTGCCGACCGGCAGCGTGGTCGACCTGACCTGCGAGATGGCCAAGCCGGTCACCAAGGATGCCGTCAACGCGGCCATGAAGGCCGCCGCCGAAGGATCGCTGAAGGGCATCCTCAAGTACACCACGGACCCGATTTGCTCCAGCGACGTGATCGGAGACCCGGCCAGTTCGATCTTCGCCGGCGAATGGACCCAGGTGATGGGCGACACGCTGCTGAAGGTGGTCAGTTGGTACGATAATGAGTGGGGCTATAGCTGCCGCAGCGTCGACCTGATCGAAAAGGTAGCCAAGCTGTAGGCTGTCTATCCCGTGTCCCCAAGGAAGATCGCTCGTCACAGTTACGCCCTGGTCAGCCTCGGCTGTCCCAAGAATCTGGTCGACAGCGAGCGGATGGCCGGGCTACTGCAACTGGACGGCTACCGCTGGGTGTCCGATCCCGACGGCGCCGAGGTGGTGGTCGTCAATACGTGCGGCTTTATCGGCGATGCACGGAGAGAGTCGCACGAGACGATCCGAGAGATATTGCAATTGAAGAAGCGCGGCCGGGTGGGGCGGGTGATCGTCACCGGCTGCTTGGCGGAGCGCGACCAGGGCCGGCTCCTGAAGCAATATCCGCAAATCGACCAGTTGCTGGGAGTCTTCGCCCGTGACGATATCGCCCTGGCGGCGGCGCGGCTCGACCGCGGCGAGGTGGACCCACGGGGCCTGTTTCGGCCTGCGCCCAGTCGGCCTCTGCCGGACGGGCATCGCCGCCGACTCACGTTGCCCCACTTGGCATTCCTGAAGATCTCCGAGGGGTGCAACCGGCTGTGCAGCTTCTGCTCGATCCCGCGGATGCGGGGGCCCTACGCCAGCAAGCCTGTCGAGCAGGTCGTCGCCGAAGCCGAGGAGCTTGCCGCGGACGGCGTGCGGGAGTTGGTGCTAGTGGCGCAGGACACCACCTTCTACGGCCTGGATCTCAATGGCAAGCCGCAGTTGGCCGGGCTGCTGGAGCGTCTGCAAAAGGTGGAGGGCCTGGCCTGGATCCGGCTGATGTACCTATATCCGATGCACGTCACCGAGGAGTTGATTCGGGTGGTGGCCGGCGGCGGGAAAGTGTTGCCGTATCTGGACCTCCCCCTGCAGCACATCAATGACGACCTGCTGAAACGGATGCGGCGGCGGGTCAGCCGGGCCGAAACCGAGCAGTTACTCGACCACCTTCGCGAACGGATCGACGGATTGGTGCTGCGAACGACCATGCTCGCCGGCTTCCCAGGCGAGACCGAGGGACAATTCGAGGAACTGCTCGACTTCGTGCGGTGCCAACGGTTCCAGCGGCTGGGCGGGTTTGCCTACTGCCAGGAGCCAGGTACGGCGGCCGCAGAACTTGACGGCCAACTGGCCGAGGCGGTAAAACAATCTCGCCGGCAGCGCTTGATGGCGGTGCAGCAAGAGATTGCCTTCGCCTGGAATGCCTCTTGGGTGGGGAAGCGGATGGACGTGCTGCTCGATCGTCACATCACCGGCCAAAAGGATGCCTGGGTGGGCCGCAGTTACGCCGACGCGCCGGAGGTCGATGGCCAGGTGTATGTGACCGGTGAGGGCCTCGCGCCGGGGACCATTGTGCCCTGCGAGGTGGTGGCGGCGCAGGGTTACGATCTGGTGGCGGTGGCCGAACGATAGACGCTCGGCAAACAGACAAGTTCGCACGGCCATGTTCAACCTGCCGAACCAACTGACCTTCTTGCGGCTGATCCTGTCGTTGATCCTCTTCGGTTTTGTGGCCGCCGGCTTCTACTTGACCAGCATGGTGCTGTTCATTGTGGCCGCCAGCACCGACTGGCTCGACGGCTACCTCGCCCGCCGTTACGGCCAGGTGACGACCCTGGGGCGTATCCTGGATCCGTTTGCCGACAAGGTGATTGTCTGCGGCACGTTCGTGTTCCTGGTGGCTATTCCGGTCGTGTCGCGGGTGCCGTGGGGCCTGCGGGCGTGGATGGTGGTGGTGGTGGTAGGGCGCGAATTGCTGGTCACCGCTTTGCGGAGCTTTTTGGAGGAGCGGGGCGTCAATTTCTCGGCCAAGATGTCGGGCAAGCTGAAGATGGTGCTCCAGTGCCTGGCGGCGGGGACATGCTTGTTCTACCTTTCTTACCACCACCCCCTCTCCGAGGCTCCCGTTTGGTGTTGGTGGTTGCTGGTCGGATCGGTCTGGTCGGCAGTGGCGATGACCATCTATTCCGGCGTGATCTATGTGGACGCCGCCCTGAGACTGTTGCGGCAATTTGGGAGGCAATAGCGGCAGGAACGATTTGCGTGGAGCAGATCTTGGGTCTTAGGGCTTGGATGTCGAATCCTCGCGGCGGTCGCGGCGAACCCCAAAAGCCCAAGGCCTAAGACCAAAGAACCGAGACCCAAGCAGGGGCGTAATGGCAGCCGGACCGGAAGAACTCGAACGGCGGGGCCAGTCACCGTTGGCTTACCAGCCGCGGCGGCCGGTGCCGTGGAGGTTCCTCGATCTGCTGGCAGTAGTGGCCTTTTTTTTGGCCGCGCAAGCACTGTTGCTTTTCTCGCTGGATGCGGTGTTCGGCTGGGGAATCCTGCACAACATCGTCAACCCCGAGGCAGGCCTATCGAACACCGAACACGCGGTGATCAGGTTGCTGCCTAAGGGAGACCTTTGGGTGCTGTTGCTCTGCGTTCTATCGGCGGTGGTGGTGACGCCGATTGCCGAAGAGTTTTTTTTTCGGGTACTGCTGCAGGGCTGGCTGGAAGCCGCATTCCGTCGCTGGCGGCGCAAAACATCGGCTTGGCGGCGGCTGGTTCCTATTATGGCCGGTCCGATCCTGCTCAGCTCTCTCTTATTTGCAGGGATGCACTTCCGCCGCAGCACCGCCTCACAGTTCGACACCTTGTCGATGGTCATTCTGATTGCGGTCGGGGAAGCGGGAAAGCTGCTGGCGGTCCTGTTCGCCATCCCCCTGTTGCGTTGGCGAGTCGGCGCCACGGCGGTCGATTTCGGCTGGGTTCCGCGGAGGCTTGGCGGCGACCTGGTGCTCGGACTGGCGACCTTCGCGGTGGTTGCCGTACCCATTTACGCCATCCAAGGACTCACACCCCGCCTTCTGCCGACGGATATCGCCCCCGATCCAGTTCCGTTGTTCTTTTTTGCCCTGGTGTTGGGCTTCCTGTATTACCGGACCCACCGGATTACTCCCTTGGTCGTGGTCCATGCGGCCTTGAACGCCACCAGCCTGGCGTTAACCTGGCTGGGAACTGCCCGGGTGTAAGTTGTACTCTGCGCGCCTTTAGCCGGCAGCCTGATAGTGGCGTTGACCGGTAGCGTGACTAGGCCGTTCCCTCCAGAAGGTGGCCAGTGGGTTAGTTTCGCTGAGGTAATCGGCCGCCAGTTGAAGAAGGGCTTCGGCGCCCCCTTCGGACCAGAACTTTTCCGTCCCTTTCACCCGACGGTTGATCTGCTTGATCGTCGATTCAATGTGGCTGCTGGTGATCGGCAGACCCAGGCGACGGTAGGCGTCGTAGTGCATCCGCGATTTCTGGTTTTCCAAGTACCGCAAGGCATCGGCCACCTTCGCGCGTGGCGATTCTTCCTCGTCCTTCTCCGGCAAGCCCAGTTCCTCTTGACGAGCGCGCAGCGCGTCAATGACTTGTTGCACCTCTCCACTCCACATCCATTGTGCCCACTGGCGATAAACCGGTGCGGCCTCGCGCAGGGGACGGCCTGCCACGGCCGCCGCAAACACGTAGCAAACGGCATGAATGAAATCCAGGATCGGCGTGTAATGGGAGAAGTGGCGGCGCCACACCGTCCAGTTGGCGTCCTGCCCATCGCCGACAAACGCCTTTCGCGGCGCGGCGGAGAAGCCTCGTTGCCAAGCCGCCGCCGCCAACTGCTTGCCAAAGGCATGGATCGCTTCCCGAGTGGCCACCACACTGCGGACCAACACCTCCGGTTGCCCGGCGCGTCGTTGCGAGAGGGCCTCATCCTGCGGCGATTCCTCCTCGTCGGAAACGCAAAAACCCTTGATTTCCCGAGAGATTTTGCGTATTCGCCCCAGATCAAGCAGCGTCTCGGGAATCTGCGGACAAGGGTCTTCTTCGGACACCCGACTGGCCATGCTCAACAGGCACCCCACTTTGTCCTCCCGCCAGAAGCCCGCCTTCTTTGTCCGTCGCCGTTCCTCTTCCGAAGCCTTGCGGTTGCGGATTTGCAGCCGGCCACCATCCATTTCCACACAGGCCACTTGCGGCACTTGCTCACGCGGACTGCGCTGCTGCTCAGGCAAAGGCAACTCCGCCCAAGCCTGCATCGCGGCATCACGCTCGGCCACACGCTCTTGGCCGATCCGCTTGGTCGCCCGCATGATCCGTTGCTCGGAGATGTCCACCTCCGCTTCTTCTTGCAAGTCCTGACTGGCTTGCTGAAAGCTGCTGGCATGACTGCCCGCGTAGATCATCTTGCGGAGCACGCCCGGACTGACCGTATCATCCGGCGCGATTCCCAAGGCTTGGGACTGAGGGAAAAAAAGCCTTGCGACATCGCCGACAACGCCCGTAGGATTCTTGCCAAGCGACCTCTCCGCGTCGGGCTTGGAGAAGTCGCCCGGCGACTTCCTCGAAGGGGATCGGCTCCCCGCAACCCCCGCACTTGCCCGCGGGATGACCTTCTTCCTCGGCTTGCCTTTGCAACTCCCGCGAGAGCATCGCGCACGCGATCGCATCGCCAATTTCTCCCGTCTGCTGCTCCATATCGACGAACTTCGTTCCCCACGGCGGACAGCCTTTGGGGCCATAGAGTTCCGTGTTCAGTTCGTCCGCCACCTCTTCAATCCGAGCTTGCAACTGTTGGCTAATGGCCATCCTTGACCGCCTCCTTTACCTGGTTTATGCCGGCTCGGCCCACGGCCGAGCAAAATCTCCCCCCTTCTGTTTAACAGGTCCGGCTCCAATGACAAAGTGCAACTTGCACGCGAACTGCCCTGGGCAAGTAAATCGGCATTGCACCGAATCGCCTTTCCGGGGATGATCTGTGGCACAATCCGGGTTGGAGGCCCGACTATGCAACGCTCAAAACTCCTCGCCCTGGCAGGCAGCCACCTGGCTCTCTGGGTCGCGCTGGCCGGATGCACTCGGGGCCCAAGCAGTAGTGACTCATCCCCCGCCGCCAACATCAAGAGCCCGGCCGACAAGCAGGCCTCGGCCGCCGCCCCCCTGCCGCCCCAGACGCAAGAGCCTGCCGATCCGCTGCACCCGGTAGTGGCGCTCGAAACGAGTTTGGGGAAGATAACGCTCACCCTCAACGCGGAAAAGGCCCCGATCACGGTGAAGAACTTCTTGTCCTACGTCAACGCCGGCTATTACGACCGGACGATTGTCCACCAGGTATTCCGCGGTCACGGAGTGGTGGCGGGCGGCTATGGCACGGACTTGACGGAAAAGCATGCTCATATGGCGATTCGCAACGAGGCCGACAATGGCCTGAAGAACGTGCGCGGCGCGGTCGCCATGGCCCGCTCGCCCGAGGCCATCGACAGCGCCACCAGCCAGTTCTTCATTAACCTGGCCGACAACCCGTCGCTGGATTTCCGCGAGCGGACTGCCGACGGTTACGGCTACTGCGTGTTTGGACAAGTAACCGAGGGGATGGACGTAGTCGATCAGATGGCGTCGGTGGAGGTCCACAACACCCGCGATCTCGAACGGACGCCGGTCAATCCCATCATCATCACTTCAGCCCGCCAAGTGCGCTGACTTCTTGATCTGCTGCAATAGTTGGCCGACCGTGTAGATCCGCCCGGTGGGAGCGTTGAAGTGGGCGCCTTTGGGGGCTTGGGACAACATGGCGCCCATCGCTTTTCCCCCCGGGGTCGTGGTCATGTACTGGATCATCTTGTAGCCATCGGGACCTTTGATCAGGTCGCGGATCGTCTGCCGGCCGTGCGGCAGCCGGCTGAGCCGGTCGAGGCGGTCGTAGGCCTCAGGGTAGCTGCCGATGCGGCGCATGAACTTCTGCCCCTCCGGGGTAGAAAGTTGATCAACCAGGAACTCGCCTTTGGCCGGCACCCGCGCGAGGATGTCCTTCTTATTCTTGTCCGCCAAAATCAGCCCCGACTTTTCCAGTCGGGCCAACAGGGGTTCGACCTGGTCGCGATTGATCAAGTCGGTTGGGTGGAAGTCGGGAATGGCTCGAAAGTAGCGGATGACCGCCCGCCTGACCGCTTCATAGGTGATCCCCTGTGACAATCCTGTAGAGGGGATCGCCCACAAGGTCACGGCCACAAACGGCCAGACAAACTTGGTCGCCGCACTGGTCCGATGGGCTTCCGGCTGCATTGGGGCACCAGTAATGCAAGAGGTGTAGTTTCCGCCGAAAGAACTATACCTCAGGCGAGTGAGATTGACAAAAACTGCCGGGCGGTAATAATCGAGGTCAGCGGTTGGGCATCCGCTGACAGGAGGTTGCGCCATGTCAAACCCTACCTATTTCCTGCAGGGCTGTCCAACGTGCGGGCGGCGGCTGCAGATCAAGGTAGAGTATCTCGGTCGCACGGTGGTTTGTCAGCATTGTCACGGAAATTTGGTCGCCACGGATCCCGCCAGCGTCCGCAACGATAGCGAGGACAGCAGGGAGGCGCTGTTGCGTCGTGCTGACCAGATCCTCAACTCGCTAGCATCGCGCAGGGTGCCGCCGTTGCACCCGCGAGACATCGAGGAAGCCAGCGACTTCGTGTAGGCTCCGCCATGTCACGCCGGAAACCGTTCGCGAGCGAGCGGGCATGCCAGTTCAGTTTTTGTAGATCAGATCCGTCTTCGATTCCAGGTTCTTGAGCAGCGTGGCCTTGTCCTTGAAGTAGGTGCTCTTCAGCTTGCGATTGCTCACCAGCTTGATGGCCTGATCGTCGAAGTGCGGCGAGTTGGGGTCGTCCGACTCGCCCAGGGGAGCGGCGGTCCAGGACTGTGGCGGCCGGGTCATGAGCACGATCTCCGGCGCACACTGCCCGCCGGTCATCAGCCGGCGACCGTCGGGCAGCTTGTCGCCGAAGCTCAGGGCGCGGGGAGTGGCGATGCCGTCGATGCTGTCGCCTTGGGCCGGGGCGGTGCGCTTGCCGCCCCGCCGGCCGCAGCGGAACACGTCGCCGTACTTCACGTCGATGCGCCCAAGCTCTTTGACCATCGCCCGGCAGCCGTCCTTGGCCATCTGGATCACGGTTTGATCGCTGAGAGAGGCCTCCGGCGGCGCGCCCAGGCGGTTTCCCATCTTCCGTGCGTCGCCGGTAAGCTGGTCTTTCCAGTAGTGGTAAGGGAGGATGCCGGTGGAATCCTTGTCGGCCCGTGCATTCCAGGCGAGAATCGCAGCAACGAAGCGGGCCAGGTTCCCGTCGGCCTTGATTTTGGGGTCGGCCTTCGCCCAGGCCGCGCGGAGGCGGTCCTGCCAGGGCCCAACGCCATACACCTGCGGCGACAGGGCGATGTCGAAGAATTGCTGAACACTGACCTTGCGAACGGCATTCAACAGGTCGTAGACCATGTGGGCCCGCTGGTGCAGGCCGTAAACGAAACCATCCTTCTTCGGCTCCATGTAGAGGTAGGGCTTGTATTTGTCTTGGGTCAACGGGCTGTTACAGAACATCAGCCGCGGCGAGATGTTGCAGTTCTGCATCCAGCCGCAGGGCGGATTGAGGACCTGCACCAGGTCGCTGGTGGGATGAATACCCCGCCACTCGGTCTTCGAGGTGCTGCCGTCGACCGGCTTGCCGTAGTCGTAGCCGTCCGGCCGGATAGGCACCCGCCCGGTCCGCTGATAGTAGAGGTCGCCGTTCACGCTGGTGACCATGACGTTCTGGGCCATGAGTTGGGCCATCGCCAGGGCCTTTTTCACGTCCTCGACGTTCTTCGAGGTGAACATGGCGTACATTTCGTCGGCCAGGCCGACCTCGTTGGCGTAGGCCAGCGCGCCGGCGTATCCGTAGCCGTCTTTTTCGGCCACAATCGGTCCGTGGTGGGTGTACAGGACCTTGCGGGTATACGGCTTGAGTGTACCGTCGGCGGTTTTCACCTGGATGGTGATGGTGCGGCGGACGCCGTCGCGCCATTGCCCGTCGTAAAGATACTGGTTGGGGTTCTTCGGATTAAGCGTTTCTCGGAAGACATCGGCCGTATCCGGCCCTCCGGTGGTCATGGCAACGGAGATATATTCGTTGTGTCCCAGCGAGATGGTCGGCATACCGACAATGGCGACGCCGGCCATGGCGAACTTCCCGCCGTACATCCGCGCTTCGTAGAAGCGGAACATGCCGTAGAAACCCAGATGCGGATCAATGTCGGCGATGGGCACGCCCTCCGTGGTCCTGGAAGGGGCCAGGGCCATCTCGTTGGAGCCGTGGTACGCGATTTTGGGCGGTTTGATGCCGCCGGCCTCGAGATCGTCGGCCATGTCTCCCAGTGGCCAGCCCCAAATCACCGCCCGGCTCACGGCCACGCACATCCAGGGCTCGATCTCCAGGTAGTTCTTGGGCTTCTTCTCGGGGTGGTCGGTGAAGTACTTGCGGATTCCCGCCTGGTAGGCGGTCATGCAGGCGCGGACCTTTGGCGAGACCTTTTGCCAGTTTTCGCGGGAGATTTCCGCCGAGCGGAACAGCCGCGCGGTATAGTCGGCTTCGAGTGCCCGCGGGCCGGCCGTCTCCGCCAGCCTTCCGATGGCCTCGCGATAGTTGTTGAAGATCTGCTCGGGCCGATCCTGGGCTTCGGCATAACCGAGGCCGTAGCAGACCGCCTCCTCGGAATCCCCGTAAATGTTGGGCACGCCCCAAGTATCACGGTAGATGGTCACCTTTTGGGCCGCCCAGGCCGCCGGGATGAAACCAGCCAGCCCGCAGACGATACCTACCACGCCAAGCAAGCAGATTCTGCGACGCATCGCGCCTTTCCCCCTATTGTACGTTTCTCAAAGTTGACGCACCGAGACTCAGGAAATGATTGTAATCCAGCGCGAGCCGCGATTCCACACCCCTGCTCGCCGCGCGTACGCGTCACGCCGACCATGCTTCGGGACCAACCTTCGGTCGGTGCCCTGCCCGGTGACGACCGTCTCACGCGGATCGCGAGGAGCCCATGCTTAGCGGCCGTCCAGCAACAATTTCCACTTTTGCCAAGGGGACAGTCCCATTTTCGTCGGACGAAAATTGGGACAGTCCCCAACTTGTTCTTGGACGGCCGCTTATTTCTTCTGGTCGAGC
>JAJYGU010000326.1 GCA_021784975.1 Planctomycetota bacterium | reverse complement strand
GCTGCCTGGGGTCAGGCTTCACGGGAATCGGCAGAACGATCCGTTCCTTGAAGATTTGTTCTCTGGTGATCGGATCGACGATGTGCTTCTTTAGGCGACGAACGACGTAGGGACGGTAACGTTCCGCCCGCAGTGCTCCTCGACCGTCCACCAGCGACGGGTCGAGCAGTTCGCACAGCGAGGCGAACGATCGGTCGTTGCCATCGTGCGGGGTAGCTGTGGCCAGGATCAAACAGTCGCAACGTCGAGCCAAGACCTCGGCCAGACGACGACGCAGCGAATCCTCGCGGTCCTGGACGCCGCTCACGTCCATGCAGTGGTGGGCTTCGTCAATCACCACCGCGTCATAGCTGGCGCGATCGAGTTGTTCCAGCACCCGTTCTTGCTTGAGGAAATCGATGGACACCAAGCCCAGCGGGATATGGTCGAAGGGATTCGATCCCAATTCGGTGCTGCGGCGGATTTCTTCGAGCTTCGCCCGATCGATCACCTCCATGCGCAGGCCAAACCGCTCCAGCATTTCGACCTTCCATTGCTCCAGCAACGGACCGGCGGGCGAGACGATGAGGATGCGATGGACGAGGCGCCGGGCGGTAAGCTCGGTTAGCACCAAGCCCGTCTGAACCGTCTTTCCGAGGCCAACGCCATCGGCCAGCAACAACCTGACTCGGCTCATGCGGATTGCCCGCAGGACCGGCACGAGCTGGTAAGGCTCGATGCGGAGGCGACCCGGCTGGACGGCCAGTAGGGCATCTGGGCCAAGGGCCTGCTCCAAGAGGAACGCCTGGTGGTAGACAAGCCAGTTCACTAGCGGCGCAGCCCGGTCGGGCCGCAGATCGTGGTGGACGGGCTCAATCAACTCGAAGGGATGCAGGATGTCGAGTTCGTGGCCCAGGACTGCGTTCTCAAGCCCGCGCAGCCGGAAGAGCGTCTGGGGGCCAAGGCTCTGACTGGAAACCACTTCCCAGCGAAGCCCTCGGGCATGGACTTCGGTTCCCGGCAGCAGTTCCAAAGTGTCGGTCGTCATGGGGTCTTCATGAGATATCGGCCCAGAAGTTGAAGAACAGGAGGGGCCTTTTCCCTGCCAAAGCATCCGCTCCACCTACGCACGAATGCCTGCTAGAATCCCCTTGGAAGCATGGCATCCAGGTTACCAAACAATGCATCGCTGGGAAAGCCGTCCCGCTACCGGTAGTTTTTCTGGGGAGTGTACTGGACGTCGTTGTTAGAGGACGTGTCAACTTGCCAAATACAGGTCCTCGCCGGGGAGCGGTGTCGCAGGTTCGCCGTGCCCCCTAATGTCATTTCCGGGCATGACAACGTGCCAGACCGAATCGCAACGGCGCGAGGTTGCTATGTCCGTTGGCTGACTTTGACTCGCACAGGACTTCCGCGGTGGCCGGACTTCATCGGGAAAAGGTCCCACTGGCCAGGCCCCGCGGGCTCCAAATGAAACTCGCGCTGATTGTCGCGCAACTGGGGCTTGATATCCGGGGGAAATGCGCCGGCCAGCCGGGCGGATTCCCACCCTCGAACGGCCGATAGAATGGCGGCAAGCGAGCGGCTGCTCCTCGGTCTGTCGGTGGTGGCCGACGTCTGCTGGGCCAAGCTGTCGGCACCCACCACCAAGGCGAATCCGGCATCGTAGCCGGCGGCCCGCGCCAACAGCCACTCGGCGTCTTCGAGCGTCGTGTCTCTCCTCAGGGCGAACCAGCCAAGCATGTGCGGCAGCAGATTGCGCTCGAAGAACACCTGGTTCTTGAAGCGATACCGCGTTTGGCTCTGCCGGAAACCGGCGTACCACGGCTCACCCCAGTTGTAGTAGGTATTGATGTGCCAATTGAAGTGGGCCGGATTACTGGCGTCGCTGAATACCCAGCCACGCAACTGGGGCGACAATGCGTCGTACCATGCCTTGGCAAACAGAACGCGTCCATATTGGCCGCAGCCGGTGGACCAGTTGCCTTCCAGCCCGTCCATCGAAATTCGTCGGACATTGGCGGCGTTGCACACGGCCGCCAGGTTGCGGGCTTCCTCCTGGGCGAGCTCGGCGTTGGTCAGAAACACGTGGTACTCATGATCGAGCAGTTTGCCGACCGATTCGCCCCGCCGGTGTGCAGTGGCGTGAGTGCCCCAGGCGCCCCGTTGGCACCGCAGCAATTGCCAGGGAGCCGTGGGCGACACGCCGTCGTACTGAATTAACTCCTCGCCGACCACCGCCGTGCTCATGGTGGTCTTCTTCTGAAAATACTCCGGGCATTCGACGGGAATCTCCGCGGCGGTCGGACCGGCATCCGCGGCGAGTGTAGAGTAGCCGACACGCGCCAATCGCGGATCGGGCCGCGGCGTGACGTAAGGGTCGTTGGGCGTCGTGAAGTTCGACAACGAATGTAGTCCGATGGTGACGCCCGCCCGCCGCGCCTTTTCGCTGCACGCCTTCAAGCCCTCAATACCGTGTGGAAACAGCCGCGGCTTGAGCTTGAAATGCCCCCAGGTTTCAAAGGGGGAACTATGGTACACGCTGTTCAGTCCGGCCTGTTTGGCCAGCGCCGCCGCCCGGTCGATGGTACGCTCGCTGAAATCGACGATCATGTACGAGCGGTTGGCCGAGGCGGCTCTCTTCGCCCAAACGCCGTCGAGCATCGGATGCGGGAGTCCCTCTCTTAATTCGATCGTTTCGAGCACGTCGAGTACTTTGGCGGCCGGACACAGGAACAATGCAATCTTGCTGCCGAGCACGCCGCCATCATGGACAGCCGGCGCCAGAAACTTCGGCACTGCCCAGTTCTCGATGACTCGGTCGCGGTTGCGATCGCGGCAATAGGCCTGTAGCACGCTGCCGAACGAGGTCGGCCAGGCCGTATTGCCGCGATACTCTTGTCCCTCTCTTAGATCCGCCGGCAGATTGGGGTACGTGCCGGGATCATCGAAGCTTCGACTTTCGCAGATGTCGCTCTCGCGGTCGGGATAGCCGCCCAGCGTTTTCGTGTTTAGGGCTTGAATTCCGACGGCAACCCGCGGGTTGCGTGCCACGCCGACAACCTCACCAACAATGTCGCCGACGATGGTCGGATACGGCCCCCACAACACCAACTCCACCTTCTTCCGCGGCTGCACGTCCACAATCGCGAAGGTGACATAGGATGGCGCAGACTCGGAGGCGACGACGACTCTCACCCCTGGCCCGTCGTACCGTAGCGTCAGGCGATGGGACGGCGCATCCCATAGGCCGGTGTTCGGCAAGTAGTACTTCCCGCCAATCCTCACCTGCAGCAGCGGCGCTGGTTGCCCGATTGCCAGATAATTGCGTCTCTCGGCTTTGGTGGCAATGGTCGAAAGACATCCGTGATCGTTAATCCCGATGGCGGCGAAATCGGTTGTCAGACAAGCGATTTCGGCCGACCAACATCCATCGGCGGCGCAGAACCATGTGGCCGCGGCGATGAGCAAGCCAAGCCGACGCAAACGCATAAGCAAAGCTCCTTACTCTGTACTAAAGGCGGCGACTCTTACCGCCGCTCGAAAACCACCAGCCAATCGTGATCGTACCCGGGCGGGGCGACCCGCTGTGTGCCGTTGGCATCGGCCCGCACGTTACCCGCGGAGGAGCGGACGCCGGTCGTGGGATCGAACAGGCTGACTGTGTATTCGGCTTGCGGCGCAAGCTGCCCAACGAGAATCGGGCGATGCCGGGGGACATACACGATCCGCAGTTTCGTGCCGATCCCCAGGGCGCTCGGCCGAATGTTGCCTTTGACAGGCTGCTTTTCGGCATAGTTCACGCTTGCCGGACAGGGCTGCAAGCGATACCAGGGAAACCCTTCCAGCAGGCGCCTGGCGAAGCCCACCTGGGCTGATCCCGGCAGACGCATGGCTTCGTACCACGGGATCTTGCCCCAGCTCCGG
>JAJYGU010000106.1 GCA_021784975.1 Planctomycetota bacterium | reverse complement strand
AAACCGCTTGGGCACGGCCCCCACCATGGCCGCCGTGTCGAGCACCAGATCGTAGAGCGAGAAGTCGTTTGAGGGGATGTGCTGTACGCCCAGACGGTTTTGAAACTCCCAGTTCTGGCGGCGCAGCGCGGCGGCAACGGCTTGCAGTTCGTCGGGATCGAGATTGCCTTTCCAGTAATCCTCCACCGCGCGCTTCAACTCGCGCCGCGCACCGATGCGAGGAAAACCAAGGTTGGCCGCAGTCGCCATGAGAGGTAGCTACTCCGATCGCCGCTAGAGCTAATATAGGCTCGGAATCGTATGACTCGCCCGTGGGTTTGTCAAGTCCGCCCGGCGAAGTATACTCATGCTAGGGGGAGAAAAAAGGTGTCAGGCACCGTTCTAGCGCCCACAAGGCCAGGCCCGAAGCGAACCAAGGTTCCTGACACCTTGTTCGACGCCAACATGCCCTGGCGGTGGCCCGTAAGCGCCGCGGTCCGCGCTGCCGCCGGCATGCTGGCGCTGGCCAGCGCGCTGGGCGTGTTCGGGGCGGCATCGCTGGGCCGCGGACAATCCCCTCTTCCCGCCATCGACGATGCGCGGGCGGCGGCGGCCGGCATTCGCAAGCTGCCGGGCAGGCGGCTGACGCTGTACACCGATGTGGCGGGAGCGGAGATCGACGTCCTGCCGGCCGTTTTCGAGCAGGCCTTTCCCCAATGGTGCGCCTACTTCCACGTCGATCCCCGCGACCATGCCGATTGGCACATGACCGGCTGCCTCATCAAGGACAAGAAACGCTTTGCCGCGGCCGGACTGCTGCCCGACTTCTTGCCCCCTTTCGAGCACGGTTACACCCACGGCCGGCGGCTTTGGCTCTATGAACAGCCGAGCGCTTACTACCGCCGCCACTTGCTGTTGCATGAGGGGACGCATGGGTTCATGTTCTCGATGCTCGGTAGTTGCGGACCGTTCTGGTACATGGAAGGCATGGCCGAGTACCAAGCTACCCACCGTTGGCGCTCCGGCCGTCTGACGCTCCGCTACATGCCCAAGAGCCGCGAGGAATCGGAGGAGTGGGGGCGGGTGCGGATCATCCAGGACGCCGTCAAAGCCCGCAAGGCGCTGCGGCTGTCGGCGGTAGTCGATTCGACAGCCACCGGAGAAGGAGACACGGCATCGTATGCCTGGCGCTGGGCGGCGGTCACCCTGCTGGACCGCCATCCCCGCTATCAGCAGCGATTTCGGCAGCTCTATCAATACGTTAATACGCCCGACTTCAATCAGCGCTTCTACAAGCTCTTCCGAGACGATTGGCAACCGTTGTGCGAAGAGTGGCAACTGATGGTCGTCAACCTGGAGTACGGTTACGATGTTGCCCGCAATGCAGTCGACTTCACGCCCGGCTCCCCTCTCCCCCTGGCACAAGGTACAAGGCATTCAGAGTCCCGTCTCCCTTTGGGCGAGGGACCAGGGCGTTCAGTCTCCCCTCTCCCTTTGGGAGAGGGGTTAGGGGTGAGGGCGAATAGCGCCATCACCGGCTCCGCCCCCCCCTCGCTACCCCAAGCCACCCTCGCCGTCGCCGCCGACCGCGGCTGGCAGAACAGCGGACTGGAACTCGAAGCCGGAGTCACCTACCAACTGACCGCCTCGGGCCGTTACCAGATAGCCAAGCAGCCGAAGCCCGCGGCTAGCCAAGCCGCCGCCGAAAGGGGACTGTCCCAGTTTTCGCGGCAGGAGGCCGCGAGAATGGGGCTGTCCCCTTCGGCGCCCCCCTCTGCGCGCGAAGGCACCATCTGGTGGTGCGAACCGGGCGGAGTGACGATCCGCTACTATCGTGGCCATCCGCTGGGGATCTTGCTGGCCGCCGTCCGGCCCGACCATCCCAAACCCGGCAGCACCACGGCCCTGTTGCACTCGACCGTCATCGGCCTGGCCGCCAAGCTCACCCCCAAGCAAAGCGGCACCCTCTACTTGAAGGTCAACGACTCGGCCGGCGAACTGGACGACAACGCCGGGGAGTTGAGAGTGCAGTTCCAGCCGAGGCCGAGATAGCGATCGCGGATGGGGTTGACCCTCTTGTCCGAGGCGTCCCATCATGCGACACTGTGCTACAAGATCCGCCGGCCACCCAATGGGAAAGGAACACTATGTCCAAGCCTCTGAACATCGGCATCATCGGCTGCGGCTTCATGGGCCGCGCCCACTCGAACGCCTATGCGCAGGTCAACCATTTCTTCGACCGCGAGCACAAGCCGGTTCTCAAGGCGGCGTGTGCTCGGCCGGAGGAGAAAGAGAAGCTGGAACAATTCGCCCAGGCGTGGGGCTGGGAGTCGATGGAGCTCGACTGGAAGAAACTGGTCGCCCGGCCGGATATCGACCTGGTCGATGTGTGCGTCCCCAACGTGTTGCACCACGACATTGTCATCGCGGCGGCCCACGCGGGCAAGATGGTGCTCTGCGAAAAGCCGCTGGCGATGAACGCCCAGCAGGCGGCGGAAATGGTGAGGGCGGTGGAGAAGGCGGGCGTGGCCAACATGGTGTCGTTCAACTACCGCCGCGTGCCGGCCATTTCGCTGGCCAAGCAGATCATCGACGAGGGGCGGATCGGCCGGCCATTCCACTATCGGGCCGTGTACAACCAAGACTATACGATCTCGGCCGACGTGCCCCAGGGCGGCATGGCCCTCTGGCGGCTCGATGCCCGCGTGGCCGGCTCGGGCGTGACCGGCGACCTGCTGGCCCATTCGATCGACACCGCCGAATGGCTCAACGGCCCGATCCAACGCCTCACCGCCCACACCGAAACGTTCGTCAAGGAACGGAAACACGCCGAGTCGGGCAAGGTGGAGCCGGTCACCATCGACGATGCCTGCATGTTCCTGGCCATCTTCGCCAACGGCTCGTGCGGCACCTTCGAGAGCACCCGCTATGCCCGCGGACGCAAGAACTACAGCACCTTCGAGCTTAACGGCGAGAACGGCTCGGTGTTCTTCGACCTGGAGGACCCGCACATCTTGCAGTATTTCCGCTACGCCGACCCGGCCACCGGCAAGAAGATCGAAGATCACTTGACCGGCTGGCAGCGGATCCACGTGACCAACTTCGAGCATCCCTACATGAAGAGCTGGTGGGTTCCGGGCTGCACGATCGGCTACGAGCACACCTTCATTAACGGGCTGGCCGATTTCCTGGGGAGCCTGGAGGGGGGCCCGGCCTTTCAGCCGACGATGCGGACGGCCCTGCGGACCCAGAGGGTCTGCGACGCGGTGCTCGCCAGCGCACAATCCGGCCAGTGGGTGGAAATCGGGTGATCCAGGGGCGCGATAGAGGCTTGCGAAAGGGGGCGGGAGTCGTTTGCGTGCGGGAAGACGCGTTATTGATTGTACTGGTTGGGTCAGACCGGGATTAGGGATTAGTATTGCAGCAGTGGATCGCCGCGGGTAGAATCGGGGCGTGGGCACGTCATGCATCGAATTCCCGGGGGGCTTGCGACGAACGCTTCAAAGGCTTGCGCGACAGCTTGTTAATCCCTAATCCCGGTCTGGCCCAACATCCTCCGGTCTGACCCCACATCCTCCCTTGGCCCAGCCCCTATCAGCCTTTGGATTTATGCGAGAGACTTCGAATCTGATCGCTGCGAAAGCCGGCCGGCTCAGCGGCAACGGACTTGTAGACTTCAAACTCTTGGGTGTCCTTAAGGATGATCACTCCTGCCCCTACCAGGGTTTCCCGCGCGATGCACGTCTCATCGCGAATGGTAGAATTGACGCCAAAGAAGCAAAACGGCTCGATGACACAACTGCCGGAGATGACAACATGGGAGGTAATCGTCACATGATCCTTTATGACGCTGTGATGTCCAATGTGATTGCCACTCCACATCACAATGTCATTGCCTAGTGTGACAAAGGGCTGAACAGTATTACCCACTTTCCGCAC
>JAJYGU010000195.1 GCA_021784975.1 Planctomycetota bacterium | reverse complement strand
ATAGCGGGTGATCAATATCATGGTGGCCATGCCGCCGACCACGACGATGGCCAGCGGCCGCTGGGTCTGTGAGCCAATCCGCGTGGAAAGGGCCGCCGGCAAGAGGCCGCACATGGCCGTCAGGTCAGTCATCATCATCGCCCGCACACGTTTGCCGGCGCCTTCCATGATGGCCTCCCGCAAAGGCTGCCCTTGAGCGCGGAGGGCATTGAAGTACGAAATCAATAATAGTCCATCCATGACCGCAACGCCAAACAGGGAGATGAAACCCACGCCCGCCGAAATGCTAAAGTGGGTGCCGGTCAAATACAGGCTCCAAATGCCCCCCATCACGATCGCGATCACGTTGCTCAACACCACCACGGCGTCCAGCCAGGATCGCAAGGCCATGTAGAGTAGGACGAAGATCAGGCCCAGCGAGAGGGGAACCAGCCACACCAAGCGAGCATCCGCTTCCTGCATTTCTTCAAACTCGCCGGACCAGACGGCCCGATACGGCGGCTGGATGAGGTGGGCCGTCTTCTGCCGCGCCTCTTCGACCGCGCTGGCCAGATCACGGCCGCGAACGCTGAACTTGACGGCGATGAGGCGTCTTTGCTGCTCCCGATAAATCACGGCCGCTCCGGGTTTCTCGAACCGACCGTGCGGGTCGGCCTCCCCGTCGTCGCCGACTGGGCTTACCAGGTCGCGCAACCGCAGCCGCGGCGTGCTGCTGATGGGATTGGCCGTGTTGGCCAAACTGCCGGCGACCGCCGGCGGGACCTGGCTGGTGCCGGTCGCCGACGGGACAAAGCCCGGCCCCTGGGGTTGGACCACCTGGTTGTTGCCGATGTCCACCGGGATGTCGAGGATGGAGGCCTCGCTGTTTCGCCGCCAGGCCGGCCAGCGGATCGAGACGTCGAAGATCTTTTCGCCTTCGATCATTTGGGTCATGGCTTTGCCGCCCAGCGCGCTGGCGGCCACGTTGTTGACATCGGCCACTTGCACCCCCCACCGCTGGCATTTCTTGGGGTCCACCCGAAAGGCCAAATGGGCCTGACCCAAGACGTTGAATACGGCCACGTCTTGGAGGCCGGGCACGGCCAGCATGACGTCCCTGGCCTGCGTGCCAAGGTCCTGGAGCCTGCGAAAGTCGGGGCCGATGATCTTTAGCGAATTGTCTCCCTTGATTCCGGAGAGGGCCTCCATCACGTTGTCGCGGATGTTCTGGGAGAAATTCCAACTCACGCCCGGCAGCTTGTGCTCCAGCTCCGCATCCATGGCGGCGATCAACTCGTCCTTGTCGCGCGGCCGCTTGGCCCCGAATAGCCATCGCCGCCAGCCTTGTCGCTCGACCATCGCCGGCCAATCCCGTTGCGGCCGCAAGGGCACGAAGAACTCGGAGTTGTAATAGCCGTCGGTGTCGGTGCCGTCGTCGGTCCGTCCGATCTGGTTGACTACCTCATCCACCTCGGGGTAAGAGGCCATGATCCGGCGGGCTTGCCTGGAGATCATCGCCTGCTGGGCCAGGTTGATATTCAGCGGGGCGGTGTCGCGAATCCACAGGTTGCCTTCCTCCAACTGCGGCATGAATTCGCGGCCCAGCAAGGGCAGCAGGCAGGCGGTGCAGGCAATCAGGGCGGCGAAAAACAATACCGTCAGCCAGCGGTGTTTCAAGCAGCGATCCACTTGCCTCAGGTAGCTCGCCCTGATGAAACGGACGATGAAATTGTCGGGCACCGGCTGGAGATTCTTGAAAAGCAGTAGGCACAACACCGGGGTCAGCATCACCGCCAAGGCCAAGGCCCCGGCCAGCGCCGAGGCGTAGGTCTGGGCCATCGGGCCGAACAAGGCCCCTTCCGGCCCCTGCATGGTGAATAGCGGAATGAACGCGCAAACCATGATGAGCGTGGAATAGAGCAAGGCGCGGTCGATCTCCCCCGAGGCGTGAAGAATGCGGCTCTTCAGCGGCAGCTCGGCGTTCTCCCCGGAGCTTAGGTGGCGATAGATGTTCTCGGCAATGATGACCGACGAATCGACGATGATGCCGAAGTCCACCGCCCCGATGGACAAGAGATTCGCCGACTTGCCGCGAAAGTAGAGGGTGGCAAAGGCGAACAACAGGGCCAGCGGGATGTTGATCGCCACCACCAGCGCCGTCCGCACGTTGCTCAGGAACATCAGCAGGACGGCCACCACCAGGGCCATGCCCACCAGCAAGTTCTCGGTGACTGTATCGGTGGTGAGGTTGGTCAGCTCCTTGCGGTCGTAATAGGGAACAATCTCGACGCCGGGCAGCATCCGCCCCGAGGCCGGATCGTTGAGTTCCTCGACCTTCGCCTCGATGTCTTTCAGCGTCGGCAAGGTCGGCTCTCCCTTGCGCAGCAGCACGATGCCGCCGACCTGGTCGGGGTCGTCGTGCCCGACCTGCGTGAGGCTGAGGGAGTGATTCGCCAGGAACCGCGATTCGTAGCCGTCGTTGACCTTGAAATGGGCCAACATTCCCAAACGGGTTTGGTGGCTGACCACCACCCCTTTCTCGCCTGCCCGCTCGCCCGGCAACAGCCGTCCGCCCTCGACCACGTCTTCCACCCGCACCGGCTGGTTGTTGACCGAGGTGATCACCAGGGCGCGGATGTCCTGGAGGCGGCGCCGCTCTTCGGCGCGGAGCACGGCCGAGGCGCGGAGGGCCGCACGCTGATCGATGGTCCGCACTGCCTCGAGCTCCGCGGCGGTCAGCGGCGGATCGGTTTGGCGGCGGGCGATGCCGGCGGCTAGCCGCGCTCGATCGTATCCATCACGCTCCGCGTGATGACGATCGTCACGCGAAGCGTGACGAGTACGATCTGCGGCCTGCTCTTTCATAAACCGGTCCAACTCCTCGTTCTCCATGCCCAGCACCTTCCGCACCGGGTCTTCGCCGCCGCCGAACAGGCCGACGCTCCGCACGGTCAGGGCCACCTCGCCTTGATTGAGATAGTCGCCGCCTACGGTGGCATTGCTGTTGGTCAGAGCGTTTTGCAACTGGCTCAAAGTGATGCCGTAACGCCGCATCCGGTCGGGATCGGGCTGGACCTCGTAGCGGCGGACCGTCCCGCCCCAACTGGTCACGTCCACCACCCGCGGCACCGAGCGGAACTCCCGCTCCAGCACCCAGTCCTGAAGGGCCTTGAGGTCGTTGAGGGTGTAGAGGTTCCGCCCGGCGGCGTCTTTCGGGGCCCGCAGCACGTAGCGATAGATCTCGCCGGTCGGGGATTCAGGAGAAATCTGCGGCGTCACCCCGGGCGGCAGCGGCGGCACCGATTGCAGCCGATTGAGCGTCTCCTGACGGGCATCCTTGTAGGCATGGCTATAGTCGAACAGCATCTTGATGTCGCTCAGCCCGAAAACGGTCTTGCTGTTCATGGCGTGCAGCCCCGGCATGCCAACCAAGGCCACTTCCAACGGGACCGTGACCTGCCGCTCGACTTCTTCGGCCGAGGCCCCGGGAAATAGCGCGATCACCTCCACCGTCGGCGGGGCCGGATCGGGATAGGCCTCGACGTTGATATTCACAAACGAGTAGACCCCAACTGCTGCCAGTCCGGCCGCCAGCAAGACGACCACCAGGACATTGTCGAGCGACCAGGCGATGAGTTTGCGAACCATGAGAGAGGGATTAGCGATTGGGGATTAGAGATTAGAGGGCGGAATATCCCCTTCGGCTCCGAGAGATCAGAGATTCCTAATCCCTAATCCCTTTTCTCTTCAGAAAGTTTGCTGGCCAGGGCAGCCTTCAACTCTAGCACGCCGGCAGTGAGCACTCGTTCGCCCTCGTGGAGCGGCTCCCTCGGCAATAATTGCTGGCCGCTGTCTGCGGCCTTGGCCGCGTCGCCCTGGCTGACGGCCGTGCTGCGGATGTACGCCGTGCGCTGGAAACGATTGGCGACTTCCACCCGCCGCAT
>JAJYGU010000422.1 GCA_021784975.1 Planctomycetota bacterium | reverse complement strand
CGCGGCGGCCCAGGCCGAACAAATTGGCATCGCCCAGGCACAACTCTATCCGATGTTCACCATCAACGGCTCGGTCGGGTATGGGGCCCAGGAATTCTCCAACCTGTTCTTGCCCTCCGCCTTCGCAGGCAGCATCGGGCCGTCGTTCCAGTGGAACGTCTTCAATTACGGCCGAATCATCAACAACATCCGCTTCCAGGACGCCACCTTCCAGCACCTGGTGGCCGCCTATCAGCAGACGGTGCTGACGGCAGCCCAGCAGGTTGAAGATGGTTTGGCTCAGTTCCTGAAGTCGCAACAGGAGACGACGCTGCTGGATGAGAGCGTGGTGGCCGCGCTAAAGGCGGTCAAGATCGTGGTTCTGCAGTACGAGGTGGGCTCGGTGGACTTCAACACCTACGCCACCATCGAGCAGGCGGCCGTCACCCAGCAAGACGCCGCCGCCACTGCCCGCGGCAACATCGGGCTGGGGCTGATCAACGTCTACACCGCCATGGGCGGCGGCTGGGAAATCCGCTTGAGCAACGCACCGCCGCCGTCAGCGCCGCCGGTGACGCCGCCTGCTACGACTCCGTCTCCTAAGGTGACCCCCGAGGAGGTGCCCATCCCGCCTTCGCCGCCGAACGATATTCCCACAACGAAGGAAATTGCCCCTCCACCACCGACGGATCCTGCCAAAGCCAACGGAATCGCCCTGCCGCCGCAGTCTCCTTTCAACGCGGCCGCAGCGGCCCCCATTCTGCTCCGGAGGCTTCCGAATCCCTATCAAGACGTCGCCCTGCCGGCGGAAACCGCCAACCGCGCCTCGCAACCATTCATGGGGCAACAGCCGTTTTGACAGTCGCCGACGCAACGTATTGGTCGGCGGAGGTTTACTTTCATTGCGAACCCTGTCCCGCGCCTAATCCGCCGCCCCCTCCATCGGGGTCTTGTATTCCCAGCACACTTAACTTAGATTAACTAAGTTCGCGGTCTCGGGGCGCGGATAGGGACTCGAACGCATCTGTGGGGTTTAATGTTTAGGCGGCGTCGAAAGGAATGCCATGCGCTTTTTGCTGATTCTGGTCGTGGTGGTCGGTTTGGCGGCCGGCGGAGCGGCCTATTATGCCAAGCAACTGACCGCCGACCCGCCCACCGAGTTTCGCACCGTGGCCGTCGAGAAGGGCGATGTAGCGTCCACCATTACCGCCACCGGTACCCTGGAGCCGGAGGAAGTGGTCGATGTGGGTGCCCAGGTGGCCGGCTTGATCACCAAGTTCGCTCCCGACAAGAAAAGCCCGAGCGGGGAAATCGACTGGGGATCGATCGTCAAGGAGAACCAGAAGTTGGCCTTCATTGATCCCAGGATGTATCAGGCCCAGGCTGATCAGGCCGAGGCGATGTGGAAGCGATCGGTCGCTGATCTGGGCGAGTTGAAGGCCAAGTTAGTGCAGACTGAAAAAGAGTTAAAGCGCGCCGAAAGGCTTCTGCCCCAGAAGGCCATCGCCGACACGGACTACGACCTGGATGTGGCCAATCGCGATGTGGCCAAGGCTCTCGTCGAGGTGGGCAAGGCAACCATCGCGCAAAACAAGGCCGCTTGGGACACCGCCAGGACCAACCTTGAATACACGACCATCACCTCGCCAGTCAACGGCGTGGTCATCGATCGTCGCGTCAATATTGGGCAAACCGTGGTCGCCGCCCTGAGTGCCCCCAGCCTCTTCCTGATCGCCAAGGACTTGTCGAAGATGCAGGTCTGGGCCTCGGTCAACGAGGCCGACATCGGACACATTCACATCGGCATGCCCGTCGACTTCACCGTCGATGCCTTTTCCGGAGAGAACTTCCACGGCCATGTGTTGCAGATCCGCCTGAACGCCCAGATGACCCAGAATGTGGTGACCTATACGGTGGTGGTCTGGACCCCCAACAAAGACCTCCGCCTGCTGCCCTACCTGACGGCCAATCTGCGATTTCTGGTGGACACCCGGCACAACGTGTTGCGAGTGCCCAACGTGGCCCTGCGCTGGAAGCCGCGACCGGCGCAGATCGCCCCGCAGTTTCGCAAGGCGGCCCTGGCCGAGGAGGCCGCCGACGACGAAAAGCAGAAGCCGGCGGGGGAGGAACCGCCCGAGCCTGCCAAGCCTGTCAAGACTGCCAAGTCCGCCAAGACTGTCAAGCTCGCCAAGAAGCCGGAGGCCGAGATCGGCTGCTTGTGGGTCGAGGAAGGGGATTTTGTCCGGCCGGTCAAGGTGCAGATCGGCATCACCGACGGCTCCGTCACCGAGATCAGCGGCCCGGAGGTGAAAGAAGGAATGGAGGCGGTCATCGGCGAGGCCCGGCCGACCGACGCCGATAACGGCGAAACCACCAATCCCTTCCTGCCCAAGATCCGTCGGGGTAAGAAGAAGTAGATGGAATTGATTCGGCTGGAAAACCTCTACAAGACCTATCACCTCGGCGAGATCGACGTGCCGGTCCTTCGCGGCGTGTCGTTATCGATCGCCCGCGGCGAAATGGTGGCCCTGATGGGCGCCTCCGGGTCCGGCAAGACCACCCTGATGAATATCCTCGGTTGCCTGGACCGGCCCAGTTCCGGGCAATTCTGGTTCGACGGCCAAGAGATGAGCCGGCTGACGCCGAATCAGCGGGCGTTGGTGCGGACCGAAAAGCTCGGCTTCGTCTTCCAGAGTTTCAACCTCCTGCCGCGGACCACCGCCCTACACAATGTGGTCATGCCACTGGACTATTCGCCCCACCGGCCGTCCAATGCCAACGCCCATCGCTTCGGCGAGGAACTACTGGAGCGCGTCGGCCTGAATGATCGCGCCCATCATGAGCCCTCGCAGATGTCGGGCGGGCAGCAGCAGCGGGTGGCGATCGCCCGCTCACTGGTGAATCGGCCCACCTTGCTGCTGGCCGACGAGCCGACCGGCAATCTCGACTCGCATACCAGCATCGACATCTTGCGGATGTTCCAACGCCTCAACGCCGACGGAATCACCGTCGTGCTGGTCACGCACGACCCGAAAGTGGCGAGCTACGCGCACCGGGTGATCCGAATCCGCGACGGCCAGATCGAAGATGACGGCGCGCAGGTGCCCGCGCTGGCCGGCAGCGGACCGGCTGGAGGAAACGGCGATTCGGGCATTGGCCCGTCATGGCGTTCTGCGGAGGCGGCCGGCGTTGGCGCGGCCTACGGCGGTTCCGCCACCACTACCGTCTCCGGCGGAGCCGCCACTCGGTCAGGGCCACTGGAAACTGGTGCGACCGCCGCGGCGGCGACGCTATCCCCTGCCGAGACGTCTACGGCGGCTGCCCTTGATTCGCCCGCCGCGGCTGACGAGCACCCGGCCCTGCCGCGGCGGAATTGGCCAGCCCTGCTGCCGCGGACATTCCTGACCGCCCTGAACGCCCTGCGGCGGAACAAACTCCGTTCCGCTTTGACCGCCCTGGGGGTGATTATCGGCGTGGGGGCGGTGATCGCCATGATGGAGATCGGGCAGGGCTCGAATATCTCGATCCGCAAGACCATCGCCAGCATGGGGGCCAACATCCTGCTCATCCAGGCCGGCGCCGCCCACACCGGCGGCATTAATTTCGGTTCGGGTAGCGTGATGACGTTGGGGCCCGACGACTGCCACGAGATCCTCCACCAGTGTCCGACGGTGGCCGAGGTGGCCCCGGTGGTCCGCTGCCGCGCGCAATTGGTGTACGGCAACCGCAACTGGGTCCCCTTCCAAATCACCGGCACGACGCCTTCGTATCTGACCGTGCGGGATTGGCGGGACATGGAAGAAGGAGGAATGTTCACCGAGCGAGACATCCGCAACTGCAACAAGGTGTGTGTCATCGGCACCACCATCCGCCGCGAATTGTTTCAGGGCGAGTCGCCCATCGGCAAGGAGATCCGCATCCGCAACGTCGCCTTTCGGGTGATGGGAGTCTTGAGCCGCAAAGGGGCCAGCATGATGGGCTGGGACCAGGACGACATCATCCTGGCGCCCTGGACGACCATCAAGTTTCGCGTGAGCGGCACCACCTTGACCAATACCAACCAGAGCGCCGCGGTGGCGTCCGCTGCCTCGGTGAATACTCTGACCAATCTCTATCCCGGCTCGACGGCCCTGTATTCCGCCCAGTCGGCCACCCAGGCGGCCGACACCCCGCAGCCGATTCGTTTCGTCACTGTCGACCAGATCCTGGCCATGGTGCATTCTCCCGACGATATTCCGCAGGCCAGCGAGCAGGTCACCGGACTGTTGCGCGAGCGGCACCGCCTCCGCCCCGAAGAGCCGGACGACTTCGACATCCGCGACATGACGGAAATCACCCGGGCCCTGAACTCCACCACGCAGTTGATGGGCAATTTGCTCTTGGTGGTGGCCTTGATCTCGCTGGTGGTGGGGGGGGTGGGCATCATGAACATCATGCTGGTTTCGGTGACCGAGCGCACGCGGGAAATCGGCCTGCGGATGGCGGTTGGGGCCCGCTCGTACCATATCTTGCGGCAGTTCCTGGTCGAGGCAGTGGTGCTGTGCCTATTCGGCGGGGCGCTGGGCATCCTCTTCGGCCGTGGGGCCTCGATCCTGATCCGGCACTTCAAACATTGGCCTACGGAAATCTCGATGCCGGCCATCATCGCCGCCGTGGCAGTCTCCGTCGGCGTGGGCGTGGTCTTCGGCTTCTACCCGGCCTGGAAGGCCTCCAGGCTCGATCCGATCGAGGCCCTGCGGTACGAGTAGGGGTAAGGCGGAAAGCCGAAAGCCGAAAGCGGAGAAGACTATCGCATTCGGCTTTCCGCTCTCCGCTTTCGGCTTTCCGCCGGCGTTGCCAACCGGCCCGCGCCGCCGGATAATGGACTGTTTGGTGAGCCGCCCATGAATGATCCCCAGCCCGCCTCTTCGACCGCCCTACCGGCTTCTGGCAAGGCCACCACGGAGGTGGATTTATCGGGGCGTCAGTTGGGCGATTTCCGTCTGTTGCGGCGGCTGGGCCGGGGGGCGATGGCCGAGGTCTATCTGGCCGAGCAGTGCCGCTTGCAGCGCCGGGTGGCGGTCAAGGTGCTCAAGCCCGAGCTGGCCGACGACCGCGTCTACCTGCAGCGCTTTCAACTGGAGGCCCGAGCGGCGGCCTCGCTGATCCACGCCAACATCGTACAGATCTACGAAGTGAGCTGCGTGGACCACCTGCACTACATCGCGCAAGAGTACGTGCAGGGGCAAGACCTGCACGAATGGATGGCCCGTCACGGCCCGCCCGACCTGGCCCACGCCCTTTCGATCATGCGGCAGGTGGCCGCCGCCTTGGCGAAAGCCGCCGAGCAGGGAGTGGTACACCGCGATATCAAGCCCGAGAACATCATGCTCACGCCCACCGGCGAGGTGAAGGTGGCCGATTTCGGGCTGGCCCGCCTGACCCGCGAAGGCGAGGCCAACGACCTGACCCAGGTAGGCGTAACCCTCGGCACACCGCTTTACATGAGTCCCGAGCAGGTCGAAGGCAAGCCGCTCGACCCGCGGAGCGACCTCTATTCCTTCGGGGCCACCTGCTATCACATGCTCACCAGTTCGCCGCCCTTTGTGGGCGAGACGGCATTGGGGGTGGCCGTGCAGCATCTCAAGAAGCAGCCCCAGCCGCTGGAGATGCTGCGACCGGACCTGCCAGCCTCGCTGTGCCGCATCGTGCACCAGATGCTGGCCAAAGACCGCGACAAACGCTATCCGTCGGCGCGGCAGTTGTTGCGCGAGTTGCGGCGGGTGCAGATCGAGCACTTCGGCGAGGAGTGGCCCGAGGATTTGCCCGGTTGGGAATCGCTGGCGGCCGAGGAGCCGCCCGACCCGCGTGCGGCCGCCACCCAGGAGTTGGCGGCCGCCATGAGAACCATGGCCTTGACTCGTCCCAGCCGGCTGGCCAAATGGCTGTTGGCGGCAGCACTGGTGACGGCTTGTGCGGCCGGCGGGGCGGCCGGTTGGCTGACGATGGTGCCCCCTTCCTTGCTGACGGACGTCAAGTCCACCCCGGCCCCTTTCCCCAAGCAGTCGAGCGTGTGGCGGCAGTGGTACCTGGCCAGCCAGATCGGCACCGAGGCCGCCTGGCAGAGCGTGATCGACTACTTTCCCGACCAGCAGTACGTTGCCCGCCGTGCCCAAGAGCAGTTGGCCCTGATCTACGTGCATGACGGCGCCTACGACCGGGCCATGGACATCTTCGAAGAGCTGGCGGCACTGGACGACGAGGTCGAGCTGAAGGCCTTCGGGCTGGCCGGCAAGTGCGGCATCCTCAGCCTCCGTGGCAAGTATCAGGAGTCGGCCGCGGTGCTCGACCAGCTCCTGCCGATCCGCGACAAGCTCACCAGCCAGGCCATGCAAAAATTCGTCGCGAGCGCGGCCAAGAAAAACCGTTCCAAACTCGGGCCGCAGACCGGCAAGGATTGGGACCAGTGGCTCGAGCAGCAATTCGGCGACAACGGCTGATCGAACCGCCACCGCCGTCGAACCGGCACACTGCGGGCCGGGAAATGGGAAATGCGCAGGATCATGCGCGGCTTGCCGCTCCTCCGGTTTGCTGCTAGGATTGTGTGTTTTCAAGGCTTCCGGCGGGCGAGCTGCGTATTGTCGCGGTTGAGGGCGGTTTGCCAGTCGCGGCAATGGTCGAAATCGCGAACCGGCCCACCAAGCGTCCTTGGCCCGAGCGCCGGAACCATGAGCAAACCGAGGGGCTGTAGCTCAGTTGGTAGAGCAACGGACTTTTAATCCGTTGGTCCCGGGTTCGAGTCCCGGCAGCCTCACTCCGCACATTAGAACGCCGCCTCGCCCGTACATAAAGCTCAATAGGTCGCCTCACCCGCGGCGACTTCTGCAGTGAGCGGGCCGTCCGTGAGGTCG
This sequence comes from Planctomycetota bacterium, assembly GCA_021784975.1. Classification (GTDB taxonomy): domain Bacteria; phylum Planctomycetota; class Planctomycetia; order Pirellulales; family Thermoguttaceae; genus JAJYGU01. Next base: position 11,604 of record JAJYGU010000422.1, on the reverse strand, counting down.
TCGGTACTTGCCGAAAAGCCACTGCCGATCCCGCGAAGGTATTATGGCAGCTCGGCGGCGGCGCGGATCAGTTCGTTGTCGTATTCCTCCTCCAGCTTGCGAATGGTGGCGGCCAGCTCTTCGTTCTGCTCGACAATCTTCGACACCTCAAGTTCCCAAAGGGTGCTCGCCGCCCGCAGGTCGGCCAGATCGAGATGCAAGTGCAACAGTTTGGCCAGCCGGCGAGTGACTGCCTCGATACTGGCCGGGTTGGTGCCCTGCAGGTAGCCGGGGATCTCCGCCACCAAGGAGATCATCTCCAGCCCCACCGACTCGGCTTGGGTCATGAGGTAGGTGGTGAAGGAACTGGGGCCTTGGTAGCCGCTGCGGCGAACCGCATACTGCTCCATCTCCGGCAGCAAGTCGGCGTGGGAGCAGGTGACGTAAAGACGCGGCAGGCGGGTGTGCGGCACCGCCCCGCCAAACGATCCGACAAACACGATCCGGCGGACGCCTACCCGCCGCGCCAACTCGAAGATGCACTGGCCAAACGTTCGCCACCGCAGGTGCGGCTCCTTGCCGATGAACAGCATCAGGTTGGCCGGCGGGTGGCAATAAAAGGTGTTGGTGGGAAGCTCGAAGTGCTTGATCAGTCCCTCTTCGATGGTCGCCGGCGGCCGAAACAAGCCCGCTACCTCCATGGGGCCGGGCACGTTGTAGATGTAGAACGGCTCGGGGTCGATTTCCGCCATGGGCGTGGCGTGAACCAGCTCCACCAGGTGCCGGACCGTGCCGGTGGAGACGTCGCCGCCGTCCATCCAGCCGGTAAAGGCCAGGATCAGGGTCGCCTGATCGAGCAACGGCGACTGGTGGATTTTCAAGAGGTCGGGCTCACTCATGGTTGCAACCCTTGCGGCACAGTATCCGTTGGTTCATCAACAGGGCTATTGGATTCTATCGTACCGACCCGGCCCCTCCAACTGGTCTGCGGAATTTTGCTTTTCGGGCGCACCCTTGGGGCCGCAGGCGTGAAATTGCCGTTGCCGGCGGTCCTGTCGCTAGAAACGACACCCGACCCCTTATCGCCCTTGCTTTTTTCGCGCGAGCGATCATCATGGGGACTGATTTCGTTACCCGTGCTGCTCCGTTCCAACGTGGTGTGCTCTATGTTCCAAACAGCGAAGCGATGGCTGATTTCCGTGGCGATTCTGGCGGCCACCTTCTGGACGATGGCCCCGCTCCAAGCCGAGGACGCAATCTCGCTGGCCGGACGGTGGCGATTTCGCCGCGACCAGCGGAACGTGGGCATTGCTCAGAAATGGTTTGCGGCGCTGCCGGCCAACGCCGCCGGCCCGGACATAATCCCGCTACCCGGCACAACCGACGAAGCCCAGGCCGGACTGCCCAACCCAAGACCGCCCACCCTCGACGGTCTGTATCGGCCGAATGTTTACACGGGCCCGGCCTGGTATCAACGGGACATTCAGATCCGCCCGGAGTGGGGCGGCAAACGGTTGACTTTGCTGTTGGAACGCGTTCGCTGGGTGTCACAGGTGTGGCTCGACGGGCGGCCGATTGGCGAGCCGCAGGACAGCCTGGTCGCCCCGCACGTCTACGACCTGGGCGTCGGCGTGGCGCCGGGCAAGCATGTGCTTACGATTCGCGTCGATAATACCGCCAAGCTGAACCTGGGCGGCTTCGTCTCGGCGCTCTTCGGCGGCACGCCCACCGATATGAATGGCATTGTCGGACGGTTGGAATTGCAGGCGGCCGATCCGGTGGCGATCCGCGACGTGCAGGTCTATCCCGACGTGAAACACAAGCTTGCCCGCGTGCGGGTTCCGATCGCCCATGCCACCGGCAAACCGAGCCGCGGAACTCTGCTGCTTCGGGTGTTGACGCTCGACAATCAGGAAGTTGCTGGCAAGACTGTGAGCCTCGCCTGGGACGAGAAGGGTGGGGCCGCCGAAGTGGCATTGCCGCTGGGCGACGGCGTCAAGCTCTGGGATGAGTTTGCGCCGAATCTCTATCGCCTAAGCGCCCGCCTCCAAGGCGACGGCTTTCAAAGCCAGCGAACGGTTACCTTTGGTATGCGGCAAGTTGGCGTCAAGGGGACGCAAATCACCATCAACGGCCGGCCGATCTTCATCCGCGGCACCCTGGAGTGCGCGGTTTTTCCGTTGACCGGCTATCCGCCGACCGAGGTGGCCTGGTGGCAGCGGGTGTGCCGGATCATCAAGTCCTACGGGCTGAACGCGATTCGCTTCCACTCCTGGTGCCCGCCGGATGCGGCCTTTTCCGCCGCCGATCGGGAAGGGGTCATGATTCAGGCCGAGGGGCCGCAGGCGAACGTCAACGCCGGAGGGGATGCCGCCCGCGACGCCTTTCTTGAGCAGGAGTTGCTGCGGATGGTGCGGACCTACGGCCAGCATCCCTCCTTTTGTCTGATGACCCTCGGCAACGAATACGGCGGCAACCACCGGCTGCTGGAGCATTGGGTCGACATGCTCATCAAGGAGGATCCCCGCCGTTTGTATTCATCGGCCTCCTGCGGCCAGCCGACGAAGAACCGGCAGTTCACCGTGGCCGCGGTGCGCGGCATTCGCGGACCGGGGACCGACCACGATTTCGGCGGGCAGATCGCGAAGCTGGACCGGCCGCTGATCTCGCACGAAGTCGGGCAATGGACCTTCTTCCCGAACTTCGCCGAGATGAAGAAATACACCGGCGTGTTTCAGCCGAGAAACTTCGAAATAGTCCGCGACCGCTTGCGGGCGAAGGGCATGCTCGACCTGGCGCCGCAATTTTATGATGCCTGCGGCAAGCAGGCGGTGCTGCTCTACAAGGAGGAGATCGAAGTCCTGCTCCGCACCCCCAACCACGCGGGCTTCGAGTTGCTCGACCTGCACGATTATCCCAGCCAGGGCACGGCGATCGTCGGGCCGCTGGACGCCTTTTGGGACTGCAAAGGTTTTGTCACCCCCGCCGAACACCGGCGTTACTGCGGTCCCACCGTCCCCTTGCTACGGATGAAGAAGCGAACCTTCACCAAGGACGAGACGTTTGAAGCCACCGCCGACGTGGCCCATTTCGGACCGCGCGATCTTGCCGCGACGCAGCCGCAATGGAACATTCGCGATTCGGAAGGTCGGGAAATCGCCGCCGGCACGCTGGCCATTGCGACGATTCCGACCGGCAAGCTTACGCCGCTGGGGGCCGTCCGGGCGTCGCTGGCCAAGGCGGCGGCGCCTGGTAAGCTGACGGTAACGATCTCGCTCCACGGCACGCCCTTTGAAAATGATTGGGACATCTGGGTCTACCCGGCTGCCCGGGAAATTTTCGCGCCGGCTGGAGTGGTCGTATGTCGGCAATGGAACGATGCGCACCGGGCACTGGCCCAAGGTAAGACGGTGGCCTTCTTTCCGCGAGAACTGAAGTTCGCCCATGCCCTGCCCGGCCGATTTCTTCCCGTCTTCTGGAGCCCGATCTGGTTCCCCGATCAGAAGCCCAACACGATGGGCGTGCTCTGCGATCCGCGCCATCCGGCATTGGCACAATTCCCCACCGAGAATCATAGCGACTGGCAATGGTGGGACTTGCTGCAGAACTCGTGCAGCATGATTCTCGATGACACGCCCGTCGAGTATCGGCCGATCGTGCAGATCATGGACAACTTCGCCCGCAATCATCGGCTGGGAGTCCTCTTCGAGGCGCGGGTGGGCGAAGGGCGGCTATTGGCCTGCACCATCAACCTGGCCGACCGGCTCCAGCAGCGTCCGGCGGCTCGTCAACTGTGGGCAAGCCTCACGGCTTACCTGGCCTCCAAGCGGTTTCGTCCTGCCCGCGAATTGAAGCTTGACATGTTGGACAGGCTCTTTGCACCGCCGCAATTCTCCAGCAATCTGGCGGCCTTAGGCGCCCGCGTGGTGCGCGTCGACAGCGAGGACACCGCGCATGACCATTTGGCGGCCATGGCGATTGACGGCGATCCGGACAGCTTCTGGCACACCCGCTGGCAGCCCGACGACCCGATGCCGCACCAATTGGTGATCGACCTCAGCCGCGAAGTGAGGCTCAAGGGAGTGACCTATCTGCCACGTCAGGACATGGACAATGCCCGCATCCGCGAGGCCGATATCTACTGCGGCCAGAGCACAAGCGACTGGGGGCCGCCAGTCGCCACGGCAAAGTGGCGCGACACGGCCAGCATGCAGAAGACCGTATTTCCGCGACCCGTCACAGCCCGCTTCCTGAAGATCGTTGCCAAACGCGAGCAACACGACCAGCCGTTCATCGCAGTCGCGGAGTTGGATGTTCTTCTGGAAAACGGGAAGTGAATCGCTGTTCGTCCAGCTTCACCAGTATATGAATATACGTCGGTCCTCTTCTCCAAAAGAATTGGAACAACTACGTGAGCTGAATCTCAGTTACAGTCAAATCACTGACGTTGGCCTTAAGCACTTGAAGGGGCTCGCCCAGTTAGTAACGCTATCACTTACAGGCACTCGTGTTTCGGATGCTGGCTTGGAATGTTTAACCGGCTTGAGTCAGGCGCGGTATTTATGGCTTGACGGAACGGCGATCACGGCACAGGGCGAAGAACTCCATCGGCTCTTCCCGCATTGCTCGGTGAGATAGGGATTACACCCACCTGTCGGCGTGGGTTTGGGGGACTAGCCAGGTTGACCTATATGCCGCCAGGCGGCACTATGGTTTCTCCTGGAACAGTGCTCCAAATGTATAATCATTGGCTTGCTTCGATCCAAACGCTTCCCAGGGGCGGAAGTGACCAGCCCACACCTGCTTTAGTTTATATTTCCATGAAGTCTGCGAATGGTAGAACGGATGGAGCAAATAGCACTCAGAGGTGTCCAGAAAGACCTGATTCCCTCTGAGCCTTAGACCCGACGGCTCAACGAACTGCGCATACACATCGCGTGGTGTGCCGATTCTGGCGAAACGTGACGGATTCTTATAATCAAAGGTGATGCTGAATCTCCCGCCAGGAACAAGCAGATTGGCTATTGCCCTGTTGATCTCTATACGCTCATACATGGGAATGTGCTCGTAGACACATAGCGAAGTCACATGGTCAAATTGGGAACTGAACTTCATGTCATTCATATTCATGACGTGATTAGTCAACGTCCATCCCGTTTGTTGTGCAACGACATTGGCGTTCTCTACCAAGTGCTCCTGCAGATCAACCGTAGTGACATCAAGGCCCATTGACGACAAGTAGTAAGAAAAGAGAGAAGAGCTTCCTCCCAGGTCGAGGACTCTCTCCCCCTTGGCAAACCCTGCATTCATGGTCACCCACGCAATTTCCCAATATAGAAACCAAGGGAAATTCCTGTCGTCCACCGCGCCTTCGATCGATTCATAGCCGTATCCGCGATTCATTACTTCAGGTGAAGTCTTCTCCCCAGTCAAGTCGAAACGCCCATACCAGGAACTTATCCGCAATCCCTTGTCGTTGAGCTTTCGAATCAAATCTCCCAGTTCAGCCACAATTTCTCGGGCTCTACTGGAATCCAGGTCCGATCGCTCCATCGTCTTGTTGATCGTCATAAGATAGGTTGAGATTCACCGAAAAGCGACCGTCGGACTTGCTCCCGGCGTGTGCGACGACGGCGTTCGCGGCTGCGCCAAGTGGCCGCCGGTCACTCTTTCATAAACCCTCAAGGTCTCTTCCGCAATGCCGTCCCAGTCGTATTCCCTGCGCAGCGCCTCCTGGCCCAGCCCGCGCTTCCGCTCCACCTCGTGCGGGTGCGCCAGCAGATGCGCCAACGCGCAGCGCAGGCCGTCCCGATCGCCGGCCGGACAGAGGAAGCCGCGGTCGAAATCGCCCTGCCGCAGGGCTTCCACATTTTCGGCGATATCGCTGACCAGGGCCGGAACGCCCAGGCTCAGCGCCTCCAGCAGGGCCACCGGCAAGCCTTCAATCGACGAGGGCAGAACGAACAGAAAGGCGTTGGAAACCAGCTCTTCCAGGATCCGACCGTAAAGCGGCCCGGTCAACAACACGCGGGCGTCGTTGGCCGCCAAGCGCTGGATCTCTTTGAGGTAACTCGGCTCGCCTCCGCCACCGACGATCGCCAATCGCATCGGCGAAGGGATGCCGCCGAAGGCCTTGATCAGCAGGTGGACGTTCTTTTCGGGGCTCAGCCGGCCGACAAACACCACGTAGCCGGCCTTTTGCAGACCGAACCGGCGGGCGGCCTCGTCCAGTTCCGCATAGTTTTGGTGGCCGATCCCGTTGGGGATGTACCGCGTGTCCCGCGAGTGACGGCGGCGGTAGTGCCGTTGCAGGGATTTGGAGACGACGATCGTCTCATGGGCAAACCGCCAGGAGGCATACTCGCCGAGCTTCAAATAGGCCCGCGCCAGCCGCCCCCACTTGTCCCGCTGCCAGTCCAGCCCCTGAACGGTAACCACCGTCTTCTTCCGCAGCGCGCGCGGAATGCAGGCCATCATCGACGGGCCCAGCGCATGAAAGTGGAGCACGTCGTAGCCGCCCAGACTCCCGGAAATCGCCGCCAGAAAGCTGTAGACCAGCATTTCCAGGTTTTTGCTGGGCAGGGTGGGCACGTACCGCAAACGCACGCCGCGGTACGAGCGGGGCCTGACAACATACCGCCCGGCCATACAGTACACGGTGACCTCGTGCCCGCGGGCCGCCATCCGGGTGCCGATTTCCTCGACGGCCCGCTCGATGCCGCTATATTGTGCGGGGATCCCTCGTAAGCCGATGTTGGCGATCTTCATATCCCCTCCGCTCGGTGATCACCCGCGCGGGCGAGCTCCGTCGCCGTTGGGCGGATTGTCGATGGGCCTCCGGGAGCAGGCGGCGGCGGTGGGCAGGCCGAGACTGCCGGCAAATGGCGCGGGCGGGAGGGCCTCGGGCGCAAAGGCCGCACCAGCCGCCCGATGCGATCGAGGGTTCGCCCCGGTGAACAGGCGGCCGCCAGGGCGAGCCGCAGCGTGCCCCGCAGCCGCTGCCCACCGAGCACCTCGATCACCGCGGCCTTGTAGTGCGCGGCCCCATAGTAATCCAAGCCGTCGCACCATCGGCGCCAGAAGGGTCGCCGCCGGCGCTCGACCAAGAATTCTTCGAAGCTGAGTTCAGGCTGGCTGCCGGCCCTACGGCAGGCGGAGTCGCACGCATAGGCAACCAAGACCTGCGTCTGGGCGGTATGGCGCGCACAGACGCTGCCGGGATGAACGCGCCACAGGTAAAGCACTTCGTCGATATTCGCCAGGTGGGTCACCTCCGCCAGGCGCAAGAGCAGATCCCAATCATTGTCTCCCATGCCGACCGTGCGATAGCCGCCGATGCGACGAAGCCCCTCAATGCGGACCAGGAGACTGGCATGCAGCATCCCCAGTCGTCGACTCAACAAGTCCCCGACAATCGAGTGATGGTCCGGCGGCAGCGTCCGCGAAAAACGAGTATCGAGCCGTTCGGGGTCGCGGAAGTAGCGGAACTGCGTCCCGACCGCGCCGACTTCGGGATGCGCGCCGAGATAGTCGCGCTGAATTTCGAGCCGCCGCCTGGGGATGAGGTCGTCGGCGTCCATCCGCGCCAGGTACTCCGTCCGGCAGAGCGACAGGCCGAGATTCAGAGTTGCACCGAGGCCGGCATGAGGCCGGGCAACGATTTCGATCCGCGGGTCGTCGAGACTTTGCAAGTAGGCCAGCGAGCCGTCTTGCGAGCCGTCGTCCACGACCAGCAGCGTCAGATTGCCATAGGTCTGGGCCAGCACCGACTCGACCGCTTCCGGCAAGTAGGGCATTGCGTTGTAAACCGGCATCAGGACGGTAACATCGGCCACAGCGTGCTTCTCCGAAATAGACGGCTGCCTTAGCGGGACGGGTCGAGTACGCCGGCCGGCGTTCCGGTCGGCGGCGGGGACGGTCGCAGGACTCCTTGCAGTTGGTAGCTCGTCTGTGGACTCTCGGCGACCAGCGTGGTGAGGCGAACCGTCAAGAGCATGAAGAGCATGACATATTGGTTCGGATTGACTGCAAAACCGGAGTCGGTAAGGCAATACGCGAACATGGGCACGGCCATGCCCGTTAATTCCCAGCCGGCGAGGTTGTCGGCGCAGGCCCCCTGGCTGCAGCGCCGGATGAGGCGCACGATCGCCCGCGACAGACTCAATACCAGGACGATCGCCAGCGTCAGCCCGGGAACACCGAGACTGGTATAGGATTCGAGGAAGGCGTTGTGGGCATGGGCCACGTGGACCTCCTCGACCGAGATGTCCTTGGATGCGATGCGGGAGCATTGGAATCCCAGGCCGATGAAGCCGGCCCGTTCCGCCCGCTTCAGTTCAGCCGCATAGATTTCGTCTCGCCCGGTGAACGATTTCAGCTCGGACGACGACTGCCCCCGGCGAAGGAACCCCACCACGCCTTCATCAAACGTGGGCAGCAACGCCAGCGGCAGCAGGATCACGGCGGTCCCCAGCACTACCGGCCACATCTCACGCCGGATCACCAGGACCAGCAGGGCTCCCAACACCATCCCGGCAATTCCGGTGCGGCTGACGGTGAGCACGGCGGTAAGGGCCAAGAAGGCAATCCGCGGTCCGTTCTTCTTCCAGTCGCCGGCGCGGGTGCGGGCCAACAGCCCCACGGCCGCCGCCGCGGCGAGCGCCCCGATCGGCGTCGGATGACCAAAGGCCGAGCAAAACCGCCAGGGTACGCCTGGCGACTCGCCGAGCATCAGGTACGCCTGTCCCGGCGGAAGGATCCACGATTGCCCGAAGTTCAGACCGGTGATTCCAAGAATCACCAGGACCCAATTCACGCCCAGAAAAACCAAAATGAACGTGTAGACATCTTTCAACCGCCCACCCAACGACAGCACCAGGACCAAGGCCACTGCCAATTGTCCGGCGCGAAAGCCGCTCAATGAGGGCGAGGGCGACCAGAGCGCCGACATGAGCGCCCAAAGGCAGTAGGCGGCGTACCAGCAAAGCGGCGCCTGCCTGAGCCAGCCGAGTTGGACGCGACCGGTCAAAATCAAATAGCCCGCCAGCAGGCCCAGACCCAGCCAGATGGCGATCTGCAGCTTCACCTGGAAATCCATGCCGCCTCGCCCGAAGAGCTCTGCAGCCGGCCGGAATCGGAACTGGGCGAAGGAGACGAGCATGGCCAGCCAGACCAACATCGCCCCGCGGAGGCTGACTCCCACTTCGGGACGAACTCGCAGCGGGCGTAACGCGATAGTTTGCATCACACTTCTCCCAACGGGGGAATGACAAGTTCAGCGGGCGTCGCCTTGACCCCTTCGGCGGCCCGGCGGAAGGCCGGATAACGCAGGCCGGTGGTAACCAGGTTGCCCAACAGAAAGGCGGCCGCGCAGCCGGTGGCCCCCCACCACATCACCGCCAAGCAACTGGCGGCCACGGTACACAAGAGTCCCAGGCCGCCCAGGAGGCAAGTCTCCCGGGCCCTTTCCAGAGTCAGCAGGCCGATATCCGGGCCAATGCCGACCGCCCGGAGGAGGATCCCGGCGGCCAACAGGGCAATGGTTGGACCTTGACCGCCGTATTGGGCGCCGTACAGGGCGGGCACGAGAAATGCCCCCCCCAGGGCCAGCCCGAGGCAGAGGGTTCCGATCCCGAGGGCCAACAGCCGCGTCGCCCAAGACACTACCCGCTGCAAGGCATGGCTCCCGCCTTGCGCGTAGGCTACCGAGGCCTGCGGGTAAAGAGTATTGCTGATGCCGATGACAAACGGGTTGGAGACGGCAATAATCGACATGCAGGCCGCAAATTGACCGGTCTCCGCCGCCCCGCAGACAATCGCCAGGATCCAATACATGCAGTAGGACTGCAGCAAGGCGGCCATGGTGTTGGCGAAGGTCCATTTCCCCAGGTCCCAGTGCAGCTCCCAACTTTCGCGGACCTTTTGCAGGCTGAATTGCAGGTGGCGAATTTGACCCCAGCAGCAGATGATTGCGGCCAGGGCCGCGGCGCTGCCCATCACCACGTAGCTGCTGGCCGGCGACAGCCAGCCCCACGCCGCCAGCCAGATCAGGGCCAGCAATTGCAGAATGCAGGTGGCCATGTCCAACAGCGAGGCGGCCACCACCTGCAAGTGGGCGAGGTACATGTGGCGGAAGAATTGGCGAAACAACAAGAGCGGACTCACCGCGGCCAGCGCTCCCAAGGTGGAGCCCAGCCCGGGCAGCCACGAGCTGGCCTGCAACCCCCACCCGGCCACCGCGCAGAGAACTGCCGCCAGCAGCGCCAGCAGCCCCTGGTGCACCACCACGCTTCTGGCATACGTCTGCCGATCGGCGCCTTTCAGGCGATGGGTGTAGATGGTGTAGGGCAGGATCACAAACGAATTCTGGACCCCCATTGCAATCACAAAGAACGAAAACGCCAGCGTGAAGACGCCGAGCTCCTCTTTGCCGCAGGCCCGACCGATCATCACCGTGGTGAGAAACTGGGTGCCGCTGACCACGGCTTGATCGACCAGTCCCAGGGCCCCCTGCCGCAGGTGCGTCCGCAGGTCTCCCTCGCGCTGCGGCGAGGGCGACAGGCTGCCGCCAGGCGGAGCCGCGCTCCGCTCCCGATTGGAGAGGGTCGGCTCATCGGTGATGCGGACGGACGACATAGCAAATCTCAAAGCTCAACCGCTCGCAAACAGGGTTCATGGCGTCAGTGCTGTTTTTCCCGCGGGAAGAGGGACGGCGCTGAGCAATTCCGCCAATTCTCCGTTGGTGCAATAATGAACGTCGCCGTGGTGGGCCACCGCGCGGAGAACCTCGCCAAGTTGCTCCCACAAGCCAAGCCGTTCGATCTCCCAGGAGTGTCCCCAAAGGTGCCAGATGCCGCCCCGCCGCCGTGCCTGGGCGAACAGCTCGACGGCTAATCCCCTCCAGGTTCGATTCCAGTTCCTTGCCAGAAAGGCCACATTCATCCAGCGGTAGGCCCGAAACTCGCGGAGCAGCCGCCTCCACCGCGTCAACGGATAAGCGGACAAGGTAGTGGGGGTCTGATAGGGATCGGCCGGCTGGTGCACGCAATATTCCTCAGTGATCCTTGCGGAAAGGTAGCCGGCTTTCCTTACCGCCCGGCGGGCGGCTGCGTCGTGGCGGCCCATCGGGTAGGAAAAGACCCGCACCGGGGCGCCCCCGCGGGCCTCGAGCTGGGCCTTCGACCCTTCCACTTCCTCCCGCAGGCAGTGAGCGTTCAAACCACGCAGGTCGAGGTGGTTGGCCGAGTGGCCGCCGATTTCGAAGTCGCCGGGAATTTCGGGCAAGGCCTCGGCCAGCGGCGCCGGCCGTCCTTTGAACCGCAAGGGGACAAAAAACGTGCCCCGGATCCCGAATGAGGAGAGCAATTCCATCATGCGGAAATCGGTGGCCTGGCCATCGTCCCAACTGGTGGTGACGATCGCCCGCTTCTCCGCAAGCGTCGGAGGAAATGGCACGTGTATGTAAGGTGGATTCATCGACTTCGGCAGTGAACTAATGGGTCGGCCCGCACCGCATCCTGGCCGGCGGGACCGGCATTGGCCACCGGCCCGTTGCGGCGAGAATCCGGTCAGTACCGGCCCTTTCCCAACACTACGACCGGGATGGTCTTCAACAACAACAGATCG
>JAJYGU010000184.1:8302-18528 GCA_021784975.1 Planctomycetota bacterium | reverse complement strand
TTCCCGAATCGACTCTTGATCTCTGGGGAGGGTAAAGGTGCCAGCAACCGTTTTCAGGCCGAGAAAGAGCTGAATAATGGTGCCTGATGCCTTTTCCACACCCCATACGCGCACAAAGCGGCGGGACGCCGCTTCTACGCAACCCATCCCACGTATTGCAGAAACCTCATAATCCACGGCGGGGTCCACGGGTTCCAGGTCGGGTAGCTGACCGAGAGGACCGACAGGGCGAGCAACACCAGCGCCAGGCCGCGCGACCAGCGCCGCGAGGCCAGGGCGTCGGCGGTTGGAAGCATTGCCAAGAGCCAGAGCGGCGCGAACCAGAACACCCATCGCAGGCCGCTGGTCATGCCGCCGTAGTTGCGATTGATCTGCGGCTGACCGAGATAAAATGTCACACACACCACCGAAATGGCCAAAATCCCGGCCGCCAGCCAGCGCAGTCGCGGATCGCGGGCTTTCCACAGCCACAGCAGCAGGCCAACGGCGCTGAGGAGCCAGATTGGGGTGAGCGAGAAAATGCCGTGGTGGCCTACCAGCGCGTGGAAGGCATAGGTCGATAGCGATGCTTCGCCGCAGTCCACGCCTGCTGGATGCCGCCAGTAGCTTTCAATCTGCCGGCCGTTTCGTTGGTAGCTATAGTCGTACCAGTTGTCGGCGCCGCTGCGGTGCATGTAGGCAAGTTGCAGCGTGCCGTGGGCGATCCAGTTGGTGGCGAAAAAGGCCGCCGCGACGACCACCGCCGCCGGCAGGAAGCCAAGCAATGTCCCGCGCGGCGCCCGCCAGAGGAGAATCACCGTCAACAGCCCCGCAAAGGCCGCCGCCGGCAGTTCGTTGGTCACGGCCAAGGCCGCGACCAAGCCGGCCACAATGAAGTATCGCAAGCGGTGCTCGCCGTCAAAGAGAATTCGGACGGCCGCATAGAGCGCCGCCGCCACGCACACGGCCGCCGGCCCGTGGTTGTTAATGGTCACGGCGAAAGTCGTCAAGAAAGTCGCAAAGGTGGCCCCGGCCATGACGAACAGGCGGCCCCAGTCTGTTGTGCCGAATCGCTCGATGAGCTTCGCCAAGAGCACGAAATACACGATCAGCGGAATCACATTGAACGCCACCAGCATGAACCGGCCGATTTCGTAGGGGTGCGTGCCGAGGGTCGCGCCGGTCAAACGGTAGATCGGCCAATAGACGCCCGCCATCAGGGTCGCCAGCAACTCCGGCTTGCTGGAATACAGGTGGTCGCCGTGCTTCACCATGTCGATGGTGTCCCAGTTCGGCTGCTGGATGACCTTGTCGATGGCATAAGGCGCGCCGGCTACTCGCATGTCGGGCTCGACCAAGGCCCGCACCGTACACCAGCGGCTGCGATCATTGGCGCTCAGAAAGGGGCGGCACAACCGCGCGTGTTCTCGCCACTTGGCTTCGAGGCGCGACAGCTCCTGGTCCAATGCCTTGCCCGCCAGCCCGCTTGCCGCCAGTTCCTTCTTTTTCTCAACCAAGGCGGCGGGAATTTTCGCCAGCCGCGTCTGTTCCAGCCCGACCTTGTCGAGCGAATCCACCGCCAGGATCCGTCCGAGCATCATGCCCGCGCTCACCGCGATCAGCAGCCCGTAAATGCTCCAACGCAACTGAAGGCGGGACGGGTCAGTCACGGTATTCGTCATCACCGAGGCTCAGTGTTGGTGGGAAGCTGCCGGCGCGGCCGGGTCGCTCGCCGAGGCGGCGGGATCAGCCGCCAGAGCCGGTGGGCAGCCGGGTGGGGTGTGCTCCGCAGGCGTGCGTCCGGCGATCGAGTACCCGCGGAGGTCCGGGGTATGATAGGCGATGATCAACTCGGCCAGGAAGCCGATCGACATGAACTGTCCGCCCAGCAGCATCAGGCCGACCGAGTAGATCACGATGGGGCGCTCGTGCAAATGCACCGGCACCATGCCCGGAACCATGCGCGAGACCAACCACCAGGCGGCCAAGACAATCATCCCCAGGGCGCCGAGGGCGAAGGAGCCCAGGCCGACGGCGCCCAGCAGGTGTTGCGGGCGCTGTCCGAAGCCGGTGAGGAACTTCACCGTCAGCAGGTCCAAGAAGCCCTTGAGGAACCGCGTCACCCCGTATTTCGACCGTCCGAAGCGCCGCGGCCGGTGCTGGATGGCGATTTCGCCGATGCGGAAGCCGCGGGCGGCCGCCAGCACCGGCACGAAGCGGTGCAATTCGCCGTAGAGACGGATCTCAGCGAACACCTCCCGCCGGTAACACTTCATGCCACAGTTGTGATCGTGCAAGCGGACGCCGGTCAGCCCGCTCACCAGGCGATTGAAAACTCGCGATGGGAAGACTTTGCCCCACGGGTCGTGCCGGACCTTCTTCCAACCGCTGACCACGTCGAACTGGTCTTGCATCTCGGCCAGGAATCGCGGGATCTCGTGCGGATCGTCCTGCAGGTCGGCGTCGAGGGTCATGACCAATTCGCCGCGGGCCTGGGCGAAGCCGGCGCTAAGGGCCGCCGCCTTGCCGAAATTGCGGCGGAACCGCAGCCCGGTGACCCTGGCATCCGCGTCCGCCAGACGGCGGATCACCTCCCACGAGCCATCGGTCGATCCGTCGTCCACAAACACCAGGTCCAGGTCGTAGGCATGGGCGGCCGCCACCTCGACCATCTCCCGGTACAAGGGCTCCAGGCTCTGCACTTCGTTGAAGACGGGAACGACGACGGACAGCATCAACTATTTCCCATCGGAAGGGGAGGGGCGGGACCTCGAACAACCGGGCACCAGATACAGAATACCAGATATCACTAACTCTGACACCAACCACACCAAACGCAAGAGCACGGCACTAACCACGGCCACAACGTCCCCAAACTCCGGCTTGGTGAGCTCCGCCAGCACCGCTTCCCGAACGACCGCTCCTCCCGGCACAAACGATACAAACCCCGCTACTGTGGCCAACGACACCGAAGCCGTGTACGTAGGAAGCTGACCCAACGGACTATCGGTCGGCCCGGCGGCCGCCCCCATCGACCGAAGAACGGCCCAAAGGCTCAAACCGAGCAACACCCAGGCGAAGACATTCAGGAACCATCCGACCGCGGTGATCGCATAACCGACCTGGGCGAGGGCGGCGTCGGCGCTCCCGCTCCACTTGCCGACCAGGAGGCGCACCAGGCGGCGAAACACCGGGGGAAGCACGGGAACCCCCGAGGCGAACATCATCCCAACGGCGGCCCAAAACAACAGGGTGTGGCCGCGAAACCAGACGGCGACGATGGCAGCCGAAAGGAACGCCCCGACGGCCATCATGGTCAGGGTTTCAAAGAAAACGCTGACCGCCGCCAGGGTAGCGTCCACTCGCTGACTGCGGATCAATCCGGTCCGCAGGACCACCACCATGGCCTTGCCCGGCACGTACTTGCCCAGGTGCCCGATGTAGTACGCCCGCAGAGCCTCGCCCAATCCGGCCCCTTGCCCCATTGCCCGAAGCACACGGTGCCAAAATATGCCGCTAAGGAGCGTGCCGGCCAGATAGAAGGCCGCGGCCAAGAAGAGCCAGGGAACCCTGAGCCGGGCAAAGCCCCACTGATGTTCGGCCAGGCTGTGCCAGGCCCCCATGAGGGTCTGGCGAATGAACCAGACGACGACCACTACGACCGCCAGCTTGATCGCCGCCACCAGCCAGCGCGTCCAGCGGCGGTTGGGCTGCTCGACGTTCAACCGAGACCTCCTTGCGGCCCAACGCCTAGCCGATGGTCTTGCTCACCAGCACCACGTCCGGCTCCTGCGTCTCATCCAGATGGAACTGGCGCTCGCGGAAGGTGGCCAACATGCGGGCATTGTCCTTGGAGACCTCGGCCACCACCCGGTTCACGCCCCAGCGCTTGGCCATGTCCAGGCAGTAGTCGGTCAACAGGCCGCCCAGACCGCGGCCCTGCCATTGATCGACAATGAGGATCGCATATTCGGCGGAGACGTGGTCCACGTCGGCCACCAGGCGGCCGACCCCAATCAGTTTGCGGTCGCCGTTGGTTTCCACTTCGGCCACAATGCCCAACTCGCGATCGTAGTCGATGTAACAGTAACGCGAGGCCATTTCGTGAGTAGCCTGCTTGAAGCGATAACTGAAGCGATAACGCAGCGACTCGGAAGAACAATTCGCCAGCAACTCATGCCACATCGGCTCGTCTTCCGGCTTGATCGGACGCAACACCACCGGCGTGCCGTCCTTCATCTGCCGCTCGGCGACATACTCCTCCGGATAGGGCCGGATGGCCAGGTGCGAATAGGGGCGGACCGAACCGACCACCAGGCTGCGGTCCAGGACGACCCGGGCATCGACGGCCACCACGTCCTCGGGCGTCACCACCAACGGATTGATGTCCAACTCCTTGATCTCCGGATAATCGGCCACCAGGTAGGAAAACCGCATGATGATCTCGATGAGCCGGTCGATGTTCGCCCCCGGCTTGCCGCGATAGCCCTGCAGCAGCGGCCAGGACTTGAGCGATTCGAGCATCCGCCGGGTGAGGGCTTCGTTCAACGGCGGCAGCCCCAGGGCGCGGTCGCGGAAGACTTCGGCCGCCGTGCCGCCCATGCCGACCATGATCACCGCCCCGAACACCGGGTCCTTCTTGGCCCCCAGGATCAACTCGAAGCTGTTCGGGTAGACCACCATTTTCTGCACGGTCACTCCCACGATCTCGGCGTCAGGCCGTTTCTCCTTGGCTTGGGTGGTGATCTTCTGAAAAGCGGCCCGCAGCGCGTCTTCCGACGTCAGGTTCAGCACCACCCCGCCCACGTCGCTCTTGTGGGTGATCTGCGGCGAGTGGATCTTCATCACCACCGGGTAGCCCAGTTGGCGGACGGCCACTTCGACGGCCTCGTCCGCGGTGCGGGCGATTTGCGGCCGGGTGACGGGAATCTCGTAGGCTTCCAAGAATGCCTTCGACACGTTCTCCGAGAAGACCTCGCCGCCTTCCGAGAAAATCGTGTTGAAGACGCCCCGCAGCCGCCGCCGGCCGAGGGAAAACTCCAGCGGGATGTCCCTGGGGGTCTCGTGCAAAATCGAGAGATTCCGGGCGTAGGAGACCAGGTGCATGAACGCCCGCACCGCCTTTTCCGGCGTGCTGTAGGTGGGGATTGCGGCCTCGTTGAGCAACTGGACGCCCTCGGCCACTACCCGCCCGCCCATCCAGCAGGTCAAGACCGGCTTGTGCCCCTGACTGGCGACCTTGCCCACCACTTCGGCGGTGGCGGTGGGATCGGTCATGGCCTGCGGGGTGAGAATCACCAGCACAGCGTCCACGTTCTTGTCGCCCAGCACCAGTTCCAGGGTCTTCGCGTAACGATCGGGGGGCGCATCGCCCAACACATCGATCGGGTTGTTGTGCGACCAGAAGCGGGGCAGAAACTGGTTGAGCTTTTCCATCGTTTCCGGGCTCAACTCGGCCAACTTGCCGTCCCGGGCGATCAGCGCGTCGGTGGTCATTACCCCCGGCCCGCCGGCATTGGTAACGATCGCCAGCCGGTCGCCCTTGGGCGGTTGCTGCCGGGCCAACAACTCGGCGCAGTCGAACATGTCTTCCACCTGGAAGATCCGTTCGATGCCCGCCCGTTGAAAGGCGGCTTCGTACACCGCATCCACGCCGGCCATGGCCCCGGTGTGCGAGGCGGCCGCCTGGGCCGACTCCACGAAACGGCCGGCCTTGAAGGCCACGATCGGCTTGCTGCGAGCAAAGGCCCGCGCCGCCGACATGAACTCCCGCGATTCACTGATCGACTCGATGTAGAGGATGATCGACCGCGTCTCGGTGGCGCAGCCGAAGTAGTCAATCAGGTCGCCCACGCTCACATCCAGCATGTTGCCCACCGACACAAAGTAGGAGAACCCGATCCCCTCATCGAGCGCCCAATCCAGCACCGAAGTACATAGCGCCCCGGACTGGGAAATAAAGCCGATGTGCCCCTTGGCCGGCGAGGCGGCCGCAAAGCTGGCGTTCAGCGATAGTCCCGGAACAATGATGCCCAGACAGTTCGGGCCGACGATCCGCATGCCGTCGAATTGGCGTTGCTCTCGGAGGATCTGTTCCTCGAGTTTCCTGCCTTCTTCGCCGATTTCGCGAAATCCCGCCGAGATAATGATTAGCCCGCGGATGCCGGCTTCGCCGCATGATCGCACCAAATCCGGCACTCCCCGGGCCGGGGTGCAGACTACCGCTAAGTCGGGCACGCGCGGCAAGCTGTGGATGTCAGGGTAGGCTTGAATCCCTTGCACCGATTCCCATTTCGGATTGACCGGATATACGACCCCGCGGAAACCCAGCCCTACCAGATTCCGCAAGACCGTGTACCCTACGCTTGTCGGATTGTCAGAGGCCCCGATGACGGCAATCCGATGCGGCTCGAATATCTTATCCAGATTTCGGATACTCACAGATCGCTCCTATTCGTATGGCTCGACGAGCGGATTTCTCTAGAAGTGCCCACCCGTCAACTATAGATTGATCGGCCGATTATAGTGCTCCGACGCAATCTGCAAAAGGATTGCGGGATGCGCAAGGCATTCCGAATGCGCAGCAGAATCACCCTGGTTCTACTGCCAAAATGGCATCCCACGGCAGGTTTCCGCCGACGC
The DNA here is from genome assembly GCA_021784975.1 of Planctomycetota bacterium. GTDB lineage: Bacteria > Planctomycetota > Planctomycetia > Pirellulales > Thermoguttaceae > JAJYGU01. The sequence continues at coordinate 11,907 of JAJYGU010000184.1, read as the reverse complement.
CGCCTGGACACCTGATTTCCGAGGATCATGGATTAACGCCTTGGCTCACCGTTAGTTGCGACATTCCACCTTCACATTGGCACAGAGCTTGCGTCGCTTGCGTGACCGACCGAAGCCGGCTGCCAATTGAGGCGCCGTGCGCGTTAGTTGTTATCCGCCAGTCGTCCACAACAGGAGGTATCCGCTGTGGCAAAGCAGTTGGTTTTTGAAGACGAAGCCCGCCAGCCGCTGGCAGCGGGGGTAAGCAAATTGGCCCGTGCGGTAGTGAGCACCTTGGGCCCGCGCGGCCGCAATGCGGTGCTCGACAAGGGATGGGGCGCCCCGAAAGTCACCAAGGACGGCGTCACGGTGGCTAAGGAAATCGAGTTGGACGACCCCTTCGAGAATCTCGGCGCCCAGTTGGTCAAAGAGGCCGCCTCGAAGACGGGAGATGTGGCGGGCGACGGCACCACCACCGCGACCTTGCTGGCGGAAGCCATCTACCAAGAGGGCCTGCGGATGGTAGCCGCCGGGGCCGATCCTATGGCCCTGGGCCGGGGTGTTCAGGCTGCCACTGGAGCCGTCATCGCGCAAATCAAGAAGATGGCCAAGCCGGTCAACGAGAAGGACAAGAAGGAAATCAGCCAGGTGGCGACCATCGCCGGCAACAACGATCCTTCCATCGGCGCCGTGTTGGCGGACGCTTTTATCAAGGTCGGCAAGAACGGGGTGATTACCGTCGAGGAAGGCAAGCAGGCGGAAACCACCGTCGAGGTGGTGGAAGGCATGCAGTTCGACCGCGGCTTCCTCTCGCCCCACTTCGTCACCAATCAAGACGAGCAGACGGTCGAGCTTGAAAATTGCCTGGTGCTGATCCACGAGGAGAAGATTTCCAACGCCAAGAACCTGATTCCGCTGCTGGAGACCATCAGCAAGGCCGGCAGGCCGCTGTTGATTATCGCCGAAGACGTGGAAGGCGAGGCCCTGGCCACCTTGGTAGTCAACAAGCTCCGCGGTATTCTCAACGTGGTGGCCGTCAAAGCCCCAGGATATGGCGACCGTCGCAAGGCCATGCTCGGCGACATTGCCACCCTGACGGGCGCCAACGCCATCTTCAAGGACCTGGGGGTGACCCTGGAGTCAGTAAAGCTTTCCGATCTTGGCACGGCCGCCAAGGTGGACGTAACCTCCGAGGAGACGACCATCATCGGCGGCGGCGGCAGCAAGCACGCCATTGCCGGCCGGGCCGAGCAAATCCGCAAGGAGATCGAAACCACCACCAGCGATTACGACCGCGAAAAGCTGGAGGAGCGGCTGGCCAAGTTGGCCGGCGGCGTCGCCCAAATCAACGTTGGGGCGGCCACTGAAACCGAGATGAAGGAGCGGAAGGCGCTCATGGAAGACGCCCAGCACGCCACCAAAGCGGCCCTCGAGGAAGGCATCGTGCCCGGCGGCGGAGTGGCCTTGCTGCGGAGTGAGAAGGCGGTGGACAAGCTGGGGCTCGACGGGGACGAGGCCCTCGGGGCCAAGATCGTCCAAAGCGTGCTGCACGCCCCCATGCAGGCCATTGCCGACAATGCCGGTCTGGACGGGGCCGTGGTCGTCAACCGCGTGCGGCAGATGAAGGGCAAGAACGACGGCTACGACGCCGACAAGGACGCCTACTGCGACCTGGTCGAGGCCGGCGTGATCGATCCGGCCAAGGTGGTGCGCACCGCCTTGCAGAACGCGGCCAGCGTGGCCTCACTCTTGCTGACGACTTCTTGTCTCGTCACCGATATTCCGAAGGAGGAAGAGCCGAAGGGGCCTCCCGGCGGCCATGGCGGCATGGGCGGCGGCATGGGAGGCATGGGAGGCATGGGAGGCATGGGAGGGGGCATGGGCTTCTAACCAAGGCATCTGGTCGCCGCGTTCAGTGACGTGGGCGACCGAGGAAGTTTCTCGGTTTTTCAATCAACCACTTAAAGCATTCGATAGAGGGAACGGATTATGAAGGAACTCAACCTGAAGCCATTGGATGATCGCGTGGTCGTCGAGCCGGTCGAGGCCGAAGAAATGACCGCCGGGGGCATCGTTCTGCCCGACACCGCCAAGGAAAAACCGCAGCGCGGACACGTGCTGGCCGTCGGGCCCGGCAAGCTGCTCGACAGCGGCGAGCGTGGCAAGCTCTCGGTGACCGTCGGCGACGAAGTGATCTACGGCAAGTACAGCGGCTCCGAGATCGAAATCGACGGTCGCGAAGTCAAGATCCTCCGCGAGTCGGACATCTTGGCCAAGGTGGTCAAGTAGTTTCCGCCGCCGGTGGTTCTCCAAGCTAACATCCAGAAAGAAGGTGCCAAACGTGGCTAAACAACTGGTATACGATCATCAGGCCCGCGAGCGCATGCTGCGGGGAGTCGAAAAGCTGGCCGACATCGTGGCCGTCACTTTGGGTCCTACCGGCCGCAACGTGATTCTCGACAAATCTTTCGGCGGCCCCACCGTGACCAAAGACGGCGTGACGGTGAGCAAGGAGATCGAATTGGAAGACCGGTTCGAAAACATGGGCGCGAAACTGGTCAACGAAGTGGCCTCGAAGACCTCCGACATCGCCGGCGACGGCACCACCACCGCCACTGTGCTCGCCCGAGCGATCTTCCGCGAGGGGCTGCGAAACATCGCCGCCGGCAGCAATCCGGCGGCCATTCGCCGCGGCATCGACCGGGCGGTGGCGGCCGCGGTCGACCAGTTGCGGTCGCTGGCAAAGCCCATCAGCGGCAAGGATGATATCGCCAGCGTGGGGTCGATCAGCGCCAATAATGACCCCGCCATCGGTAAACTGTTGGCCGAGGCGATGGAAAGCGTCGGCAAAGACGGGGTAATCACAGTCGAAGAGGGAAAGACGGCGGAAACCACCTACGAGGTCGTCGAGGGAATGCAATTCGACAAGGGTTACCTCTCGCCCTACTTTATCAATCGGGCGCCCGAGATGGACTGCCTGTTGGAAGACGCCTATATCCTCATCCACGAGAAGAAGATCAGCAACATCCGCGATCTGATCCCCTTCCTGGAAAAAGTCAGCCAGCGCGGCAAGCCGCTGTTGATCATCGCCGAAGACGTCGAGGGTGAGGCCTTGACCATGCTGGTGGTCAACAAGCTCCGCGGCACCTTGCAGGTGTGCGCGGTCAAGGCCCCGGGCTTTGGTGACCGCCGCAAGGCCATGCTGGGCGACATCGCCGTGTTGACCGGCGGCACGGTCATCAGCGAGGACCTCGGCATCAAGCTGGAGAATCTCACCCTGGAACAAATGGGCCGGGCCAAGAAGATCACCGTCGATCGCGAGGCCACCACCATCGTCGGCGGGGCCGGGAAGCAGAGCGACATCAAGGCCCGGACCGATCAGCTTCGCACCCAGATCGAGAACACCGACAGCGATTACGACCGCGAGAAGTACCAGGAGCGGCTGGCCAAGCTGTGCGGCGGAGTGGCGGTGGTTTCGGTCGGGGCCAGCACGGAAGCCGAGATGAAGCAGAAGAAGGCCCGCGTCGAAGACGCCTTGCACGCCACCCGGGCGGCGGCCGAAGAGGGCATCTTGCCTGGCGGCGGGGTGGCCTTGCTGCGTTGCCGGGAGGCGGTCGAGAAGGCCC
>JAJYGU010000184.1:0-8292 GCA_021784975.1 Planctomycetota bacterium | reverse complement strand
CGCTCCGGCGCCCGCGGCGACGAGAAGATCGGGGTGGACATCATCCTCCGCTCGTTGTCGATGCCCATCCGGCAAATCGCCGACAATTGCGGAATTGACGGATCGGTAGTCGCCGATGAGGTCCGGGAAAAGCCGACCCACGTCGGTTATGATGCCAATAGCGGCAAGTACGTCGACATGTTCAAGGCGGGCATCATTGATCCGCTCAAGGTGGTCCGCACTGCGTTGCAGAACGCGGCCAGCATTGCGGCCCTCATGTTGACTACCGAGACCATGGTTACCGACTTGGACAAGGAAGAGAAGAAGAAGCGGCCCTTGGAAGGGGTGGTCCGCTAGCCAACGGCTTTATGCCAGCAATGGCTGAAAAACGCTGCTACTACGAAGTGCTCGGTGTAGACCGAAACGCCACGGACGCTCAGCTCTCCGAGGCCTATCGAAAGCTCGCCCTGAAGTACCACCCCGACCGCAACCCCGGCGATGAAGAGGCCGTGGCCAAGTTCAAGGAGGCGGCCGAGGCCTTCGAGGTGCTCAGTCATCCCGAAAAGCGGGCTCAATACGATCGTTACGGCTTTGCCGGCTTGGAGGGCGGCGCGCCGCAGTTCCGCGACATCAGCGACATCTTCAACGCCTTCGGCGACATCTTGGGCGGTGGGCTGTTTGGCGACCTGTTCGGCGGAGGCCGGGGAAGGGCACGCGCCCATCGGGGGGCCGATGTCCGGGCCGACGTCACCATCGACTTGATGGAGGCCGCCCACGGAACCGCCAAGACCGTCCGCTTCATGCGGCACTTCGCCTGCGAGACCTGCGGCGGCACGGGGGCCAAGCCGGGCACGCAGCCGGAAAAATGCCGCTATTGTGGCGGCCGCGGGCGGGTGGTCCAGTCCAGCGGCATGTTCTCGCTGCAAACCACCTGCCCGGCCTGTCATGGCGAAGGGCAGGTCATCCGGGAGGTCTGTAGCGAATGCCGCGGCGCGGCCTACGTGCAAAAAAAGGTGACCCGCAAAGTGCAGATCCCGGCCGGCGTCGACGATCGCACCCAGCTCCGCCTGCAAAGCGAAGGGGAACCGAGCCCCAACGGCGGTCCGCCCGGCGATTGCTACTGCGTGATCCATGTCACCGAGCATCCGCTGTTCCATCGCCAGGGACAGAACCTGGTTTGCCAGGTGCCGATCAGTTATCCCCAGGCCGCTTTGGGAGCCACGGTCGAAGTGCCCACCCTCGACGGGCGCGAAAACCTGTCCATCCCGGCCGGGACCCAAACTGGCGCGGTCTTTACCCTCAAGGGCCGAGGCATGCCCGACCCACGCTATCGTGGACGCGGCAACCTGCTGGTGCAGGTCCAGGTGGAGGTGCCCGGTTCGCTGACCGCCGAACACGAAGCGATCTTGCGGAAGCTGGCCGAAATCGAGAACACCCACGTGACGCCCACGCGAAAGAGTTTTTTCGAGAAGCTGAAAGAGTATCTTTGAGAGACGTTTCAGGGAGAACCTGAGGTGACTAGAGATCCATCAAACGCAGAGGAATCAAGAGGAGAAAACAGGGCCGGATCGCCGCCCGCGGACACGGTCGCGGAGGGGGCGGCCGGGCCGGGTCCCACCGCGGCCGTCACGCCGCCGGCAAAGCCGGCCGCTGCCCCTGGCGCCACCCCAGCCGCCACAGCAATAGCCGACGAAGCGCTGGCCCAGGCACAGGCGGAAATTGCCGTCCTGAAGGATCGCGAGCTGCGGGCCCGCGCCGAATTGGAAAACTACCGCAAGCGGGCCGCCCGCGAGCTCGGCGAAAGCCTCCGCTACGCCAACTTGCCGATCATCCGCGATCTGTTGCCGGTGTTGGACAACGTCGAACGGGCCATCCAGGCTGCCGAACAAAACGCCGACGCCGCCGGTTTGCTCGAAGGGCTCAAACTGGTGCGGCAACAGTTAGAGGACGTGTTGCAGCGGCACCATTGCAAGCCGATCGAGGCCTTGCACGCGGTCTTTAATCCTCATCTGCACCACGCCATCCTGCAGCAGCCGTCGGCGGAGTTTCCGCCCAACACGGTGCTCACCGTGACTCAAAACGGCTACCAGTTGCACGACCGGGTGGTGCGTCCGAGTCAGGTCATCGTTTCGGCCTCGCAATGAGAGAACCAAGAGATCATGCCAACCTATGATTACGTGTGCGACGCGTGTGACCATCAGTTCGAACTGTTTCAGTCCATCAAGGAAGAGGCCAAGCGGAAGTGTCCCGAGTGCGGCCGGCTGAAGCTTCGTCGCCTGATTGGTCCGGGAGCAGCCATCCTGTTCAAGGGATCGGGCTTCTACAAGACCGACTACCGGAGCAAGGCCTACCAGAAAGCGGCCGCCGCCGACCGGAGCAACGGCAGCCCGGCCTCGTCGGATTCCGGTAAGTCGGGCTCCAGCAAGAAGGAACCGACCAAAGCCAAAGACAAGAGCTAGCGGCTGATAGCTGCCCTGCCTCTGCGGCCATGCGGCATGCCCTGTAAGGGCGTGGCGGAGAGGGAATTACGGCCCGATGGACTCCACGCCGTTTCAGGGCGTGCCACTCAATTCGACATCATTCAGCATGCTCTCCGGGCCGATACTCCCTCTCCAAATGCTCCCGGATCTCCGCCTCATCCAACCACACGGGCTTCAGTTTGCATTTCACGAACAGCGGCAACTGATCGGCGTAATGCGGAGATTTCGCATCAAGCGTCGCGCTGCCGAACTGATGAATGCTCTGCGAGTGCACCTTGCCATGCTTGTCCCATTCCACGATGAGAATGTAACAGTCGCCCTCGTTGGCAACCAAGTGTCCATGGTCGAGCCGCCCATAGATCGCGTGCAAAACGTCCGGTCCGCCGCAGGTCGGAACGTCAATCTTGCCGCGGCGTATCCGATTGACCTCGCCCCACGGCACGTCGATCCGTCCGTAGGTGCGCTTCAGCAGGGCCGCTTTCTCTCCAAGCAACCGCAAGAGGTCCGGCGGCCTTTTTCCGGACATCACCGCCCGCACCACAGGCTCGATGGTCAGAATCGCAACGGCCGTCCCGCGATTATCAAGGTCTGTCTTCAGGTCCCATGAACGCAGCACCTCGACGGCCTCGCGCACATTCGGATCGCTGCTCGGCGGAGCCTCGAGAATCTGTTGGCGAATTTCCGCAGCCGGTCCTTTCGCCGAATACGCCAGGTCGTACTTGTACGCCAGGAACTTCTCCGCAGTGATCGCGCGATCGCTGCCGAAAAGTTCGATCGCCCGCAACGCCCGGTTCGTCATCCGCCTCTCGATACCGAACGACGGCGGATAGTCCTCCTCTTTCGGATTCTCCGGGCCGAGCGTCGCTTTGAACGGCGAACTGTTGCAGCTAATGACAAACCCGCTCGCGGGATTCTTCACCTGAGGCAGCTTCTCGAACGGCAGATACTCCGTCCAGCGGGTCTTGGAGGTATCTCCGGGCAGATATTGCTTCCCGTCATAACCGGGCCCGCGCAACGGCAGCAGCGCGTTGTAAAGGTAGTAAATGTTGCCGGTCTTGTCCGCGTAGACCATGTTGAACGACGGGATTGCCCGCATCTTCACCGCGTCGAGCCACTGGTCGAAGTTCGATGCCTTTCCCATGCGATACCACTGCTCGACCTGGCGAATGTCTCCCCAACCCGCGTAGCGAATCGCATACACGCCGTGCGGCCGACGAACCGCGGGGCCGTAGGCGCACCAGAGCACCTCGCGCTTCACGGTCCACGAAAACGGCCCGGCCAAATGAACCTTGATCGGGACGCTGCGCACCTCGAGATCGCGCCACTGCCCGTCGAACTTGTACTGATTCGAATTGTGCGGATTCATCTGGAGCACGTATACGTCCGTGAGATGCGGCGTGTTAACCGTGTGAGCCCAACCCAGATTCCTGTTGTGTCCGTGAAGGATGATCGGCGAACCCGGAAACGTCCCGCCGACCATGTCCATGCCCTGGTTGCTGTGCATGTGGGCTTCGTACCACGCCACCGGACCCGTCCACGGCTGGTGTGAGTTCACCGCCAGACGAGTCGCTCCGTCAGCGGAACGTCCCGGCCCTACCGCAAACGCATTCGAGCCGATCTGGGCTCCTTGAAGGTAGAAATCCTCCGCAGCCGCTACCGGCGTCTTCCGAGAAACCGGTTTCGCCTGCTCAGGGCGGAAAACCTCTTCAACCGTCCGATTCAGGCCGAAGAACAGCGGCACGCGCGCGACAAACCCCGCCACCACGTCCTTTCCACTGGCGGGAAACAGTCCTTTCGCGATGATTTCCTGCGGATGTTCCGAAGCGTAGAGCGTGACGCCTTCCGCGTATGCCTCGCAGAGCTTGCGCGTTTCCGGACGCAGATCGGCTTCGTATTCTTTGTCAACCACCTCGCGTACGCGGAACAACTGCATCAGGTAATCGAATGGGGCGGCCTCGGAACCTCGGACCGAGGCTAATTCGCCGCGGGCAACCAGCAGCATCTCCTGAATCGTCTTGAAATCGTCCTCTGAGTGGGCGTAGCCAAGCCCGAAGGCCGCGTCGGCGTCGGTGGCACCGAATATGTGCGGCACGCCCCACGTATCGGGCAAAATCCGTACGTCATGCTTTTTCGCTTGCTCGGCGAGAACTTTCGCATCAAGCCGGCCCGAATACGATGCTACTGAAAGACAAAGAAGAGCGAATGCTCGAAGAAGGATTCGCTTAGGCATGTTCGTCTCCTCAAGGCGTATGTTCGTCCAACCTGTTCGGCTGATCCAACGCGAACAGCCCGCGGTGCGTTCCACCCACCGATAGGAAATGTGATTTCCTGCCAAGCTGAGTGTACTCGTGCGGAAGCTGGTTGGGCAAGCGGGTTCAGGAGGGGGAGACGGCCATGACTGCCTGCCACTCCTGAACCTCCGACGCAACTTGGACGCCTCTTGCCGGCGTCTGGGGAGTCTTGTGCGTGGCCGACAAAGGGGGCAGAACTATCTTCAGGGGAACATGCCAAGCTACGGGACGATTCGCCCGCGCGCGCGAACCGCCAGGCGGAAGCTCGCGAAAGACAGTCCGACCCGCGCCGTATTATTCAGACTCGGGCACGGCCGCGTTGGCGCCTTGATCGACTTCTTCGGGCAACAGGGCAACAGGCGTCGCTGCGTTGATTTCCGGCAAGACGGCCAACGGCTTGAGAGCGGTCAGCGATCCCAAGGCGGCCGCCGCAAGGTCATCCCGATCGTCGCGAAGCAGGTTGACTCGATCAACGGCCGCGGCCCAGAAAGCCGGAGTTTCCGCCCCGGCCAATACCTCCGGCTGCTGGCCGGCAACGTTCGCCGCCGCTTCGTCCGACTCCAACGCGGCATCCTCGCGGGGCGATCCAGATCGCAGCGATGCCGATTCCGAACTCCCATTGGCATACAGCCACGTGATCGCAGTGTCCCTGTGAAGAGCGTCGGTCGCCGCCTGGGCCAGTTGCCCAGGGACGTCGCTCGCGGAGTATTCGGAGACCAGGGCCATTGGCCCGACGGATTGGGACAGTACAGGGCTGTAGCTGCCGAGGTCAGACGCGACTGGATCAGCCTCCGCAGTCTCGACTGCAACCGGCTGCGGCGCGGCAGGCTGGGGCGCAACAGGTTGGGGCGTCACCGGCTGAGGCGCGACGGGTTGCGGCCCGACGGGCTGAGGCAAAACTGGCTCGGGCACGATGGGCTGGGGCACCACAGGTGTGGGCGGGACCGGCTGGGGAGTGACTGGCTGGACCACGGTATGGTCAGGCGGCAGCACCGGAGTGCCCGCCGGCGCAGGATTCGTTACCTGCCCCATGAACAGAATGCTCCCGGTCACGTTATCCCGGATCAGGAACTGGAACGGATGGTCGGCGTTGAACTGGATTGGAAGCTGTCCAGGCGCGGCTCCAGCAAAACCAAGGGCAGTTGCGGCCGCGGCTTCCGTGCCCGTTTCATTGACGTCGATCATCGCCTGCTGAATCACGTAGGTGATGAAAAGCCCACGATCGGCGATACCGGAGAAGTCGGCGGCGGCGCCGGAAAAGGCGTCAACCATTCCCAACGCTTGGAGAGAGTCGCCAAGATCGTCCATGGTCGTCATCTTGAACTTCGGGAGCGAAACTTGAACCTCCTTGAGGCTGAGGCCGCTCAGCCATTGGTTGAGATCGACGGGAAGGGCGTTGCCGCCCGTGCCGTTGGCGGGCAGCATCAGCACCATCGAGAGCCGGCCATCGGCGTAGGGCAATTCCAATACTTGGTAGCCGTCGCTCTCCATATACGGGAAATAGCCGGTTTGATGCATGGTGGGAGTCATGACCCGGTCTTGCGACGCCAACGTAAACGCCGCATCGTGCGTCGCCCGTGGATCGAACGGCTCTGCCCATTGACCGTTGAAATAGACGGCGTTGGTCAGCACGAGCTTGGTCCAAGCGTTTACAGCGGTCGGGTCAAGCAAGTGCTGAATCTTCCGGTTTGTCTCGTTGGCGACCCAATCGTTGATGGTCTTCACGGCCGCAGCGGCATCGTTGTAATCGACCTGCTGCAGACCGCCGCCATAGTTCGATTGAACCAGGTTCAGGAATTGATCTTTGAAGGCGTAGCCGATTTGCCCCCACAGTGCGTCGGCGACGTGCAGTTGGTCGTTGCTGCCTTGCTCAGCACCGTTCAGGTCGGCCAAGAGCGATCCGAAATCGCTGTGCGTTGCAGTCGAGTCTGAAAGGTGGAGGACATTGGCCATCTGCACGGCCGTTTCCCCTCGGGCGCCCGCATAGGCCATGGCCAGCGCGGTAGCCAGGCTAAGCGGCGAAAACGTCAGGTTGCTGCCCGTAAATTCTTTTTGGAGCAGTGGGTAGAGGTCTTGGGCAAAGGCGTTGATGGCGTTGGCGATAGCTATCTCGCCCGCAGTCGGCTGGGCATGCGCCGGAGTCTGGGACGGGGCAATGAGATCTCCGACGCTCGCGGCGGCGAGATCGTTGTTGGGCAAGCTTGCAAGCAACGGCGCGGCGGCCGGCGCCACCGGGGCCAACAACATCCGGTCCTCCAACCGTTCGACATACAAACGCCGCGCGTTGATCAGCCTCTGCTTCCGAACACCGCGTGATGCGACTCTCCGCCGAACGTCTTGCAGCAACGATTCTGGTGAAAGAAACACCGCGCGCATGGTTTGGGTCCCCAACGGTGCCACCCTGAGCTTACTGATCAGAGCCCCTCTAACAAGTATAATATGGGTGTTCGGAGTATGACAACCCGCCTCAGCGACGATACCACTATCAGGTGGTTTCATAGGACTTGCCAGAACTGTTTTCAGGAATAGGCCGGAACACACGGCGGAACGCGCTAAATGGTGAACGATATCCTATCTTGCGTATACGGCCTGCGTTCGTATAATGCCGGGAGCCGGAGTATACCATAGACATTCTTTAGGGGGATGCGGCCATGATGGAAAGCGATAGCGGCACAATTCGGACGGTGGTTTGGAAAGAGCTCTGCCCGTGGCTCAATATTTTCCGAGTCTTTCGGCTGTCGATCGCGCTGCCGGCGCTCTTGTTTGGAGCGGCTGCCATTCTGCTGACCGCGATTGGCTGGTGGTTTGTGGCCTTGTTTTTCGGGGCCGATTCGCTGGGCACCCAGTGGCTGGCGCCCTACTCCAACTCCCCCTGGACAGCGGTCACCACCATGGTGCCCGATCAACCGGCGATTCCCGACGCGATGGCCGGCCTTGGGTGGTTGCAGCCACATCAGGGCCCGCACGAGCCCGTCTTCAGCTCGTGGGCGGCCTTGAATGCCCCGCTGGTCAACGGGTTGGCTACGCCGGGGCTGACGGTTCGGGCGGGCGTCTGCCTGATTCTCTGCGGCCTGTGGGGCGCGGCGGTTTGGGCGTTCTTCGGGGCGGCCATTACCCGCATGGCTGCCGTGCAGTTGGCGGCCGGGGAGCGGATCACCCTGGCGGCCGCAATGCGCCACGCGGCCGCCAAGTGGCCTTCGTACTTTGCCGCCCCGTTGCTGCCGGTGGGCGGAGTGATCTTGGCCGCCATTCCGGTGCTCATCTTGGGCGTGTTGATCCGCGCCAATTGGATCCTGTTCTTGATTTCTTTCATCTGGCCGTTGGCGTTGGCGGCCGGTCTGCTGATGGCCTTGCTGTTGCTCGGTGTATTGTTCGGCTGGCCGCTGATGTGGGCCACCATCAGCTCCGAAGGGACCGATAGCTTCGACGCCTTGAGCCGCTCCTATGCCTATACCTTTCAACGCCCCCTACAGTACTTGTTCTATGCGGTGATCGCCGCCGTCATCGGCGGGCTGGGTTGGCTACTGGTGCAAAACTTCGCC
>JAJYGU010000025.1 GCA_021784975.1 Planctomycetota bacterium | reverse complement strand
GAACGCCGAGGCATACCCGCGAACCACGGCCAAGACCGGCGCCTGGCGCCCCTCGGCCGATCGACGGGCCTCCACAATGAACGTACCGGCCCCTTCGCCGAGCACCAGCCCGTCCCGCAGGGCGTCAAAAGGCCGCGAGGCGGCGGCCGGGTCGTCACTGCGTTGCGACAAGCCCGCGGCATGCATGCGGATCAGGTAGGCGGGGTGAATTTGCGATCCGGAGCCGCCGACGATCAGCGCCTCGGCCTGGCCGCGCTGCAAGACACGGGTCGCCTCGGCCAACGCCAGCAGGCTGGAAGCGTCGGCTACCGTGATGGAATTGTTCGGCCCTCGGGCGTCTTTGGCGATCCCGATGTGGCAGGCGGGCATGTTCGGCAGATACTTCAGCAGCCACAGCGGGTACAGGGCCGATAGGGCCATCGTCCCCCAGCGCTGAAAGTCGAACTTGCCTTCCACCAGGCAGGCCTGAAAGGCACCGGCCAATTCCGGCAGCTCGCAGGGGAGCATGTCCGAGCCGAAAATGACTCCCAATCGCTCGGGATCAACGGGCCGCTCTTCCAGGCCGGCGTCGGCATAGGCCAGATCGGCCGCGGTGTAGGCCAACTGGATCTCGCGGCTCATCACCTTCAGGCTCTTCCGCGGCCGCACGTACTGTTTCGGATCGAAATCGGCCACCATGCCCCCGAACGGCGGCCGCAGGCTGGAACTCTCGAACAGATTCAGCCGTCGGATGCCGCTCCGCTGTTGGCACAGCGCGGCCCAGAACGCCTCCTTCCCGATACCGATCGGGCTGACGGCGCCGACGCCGGTGATGACAATCTCGGGCTGATTCGCCATGCGAAGAGAAAACCGATAACTTACTGCATATGGGGGGCAGACACCTGCGGGGCGGCCTATTTCTGCGGGCGGCCCTGCACCTGGTTGCAGCGGCGGCAGCGGGTCTGCTGGTTATTGATCTTGCCGCCGCACTTCGGGCAGCGGCGACGCTTCAGCTTCATGACAAAGGCGGTTCGCGGACGGCTTCGCATCAGATATGTTCTCTATATTCTCTACTTACAACACGCTGAGTGGACGGCAGTTTACCCGATACCGCGGCATGCGACAATACATCCCCTTCCGGGACGAGGAGGCGGGGCGGCCCGAGAGGATGGCGCCGCGCATCGGCAATCATGCACGGCCCACTGTCGTGGGGGACTGCCTAATCCGCCCTTCCGTTTTGTGTTCTTGCCGCCTAGGGCCGAAAATGAGAGTACACGCCCCACATCTAGAGACATTGAACTGCCACTGGCGGCGTGCTTCCGCCTTCTTGGTGCGAATTAGGGGGAACGCATCGAAGACGCGGTCATCCTTCCCCCTTCCGCCCTCGGAACTCCGCCTTTAGAACGCGACCGTCCCATTTTCGTCGCACGAGAATTGCCACAATCCCTCAGAATCCTGCGTCGGCGGCAGCCTTCTTGGCGGCTCGGCCCCTGGCGGGGCGACCTCTAGGGGCGGCTTTCGTGGCCTTCGCGGCCGGCCGTGGTTTGGCCGCCGGCCGTTCGACGGCGGGCTTTTCGGCCGCTTTCGTTTTGCCGGCGGCCGGCTGCTTCTTGGCCGGTTTCGGCTGAGGCGCTTTTCGGGCTTCGCTGGCCGCCTGCTCTTCGACGGGCGTGATCTGCTGATGATGCACCAAGTGGATCAACGGCTGGGGCTGGTCGATCTCGTGCAGGCATTGGATCAAGCCGCGAGGGTCGGCCAGGTAGAGGCGGTCGGTGTCGTCGTTGACCAGCTTAACGGGAATATCTTCCGTGTCCATGACGCCGAGGCGGGCGCCGCTGGCCGCATTGAGGATCAGCAGACGGCCATAAGGATCGACCGCGTAGACTCGCGACCTGCTGGCCGAGACAAACTGCACCGCGCCCGGGGCCAGCCAGATCGGGCTGCCGTGGACGGCGTCGAGACAATACATGCCGCCGTGTTCGGTGGCCACGTACAAGCGGTCGTCGATCGACACTGGAGACTGGACGATGGTCTCTCCGGTGGCATATCGCCATAGGGCCCGGCCGTCCTTTTCCTGGATGGCGTGTACGTAACCGTTCATCGAGCCGACAAAAATGATGCCCGAGGCCCCGGGGACGTTGGCCTTCGGCGGCTGATAGGCGGCCGGGCAGGTGATGGGCGATTCGGTCGCCAATCGGTACGTCAATTCGAACCCGGCCTCTCCGGTGCGGTCGAGTTGGCCGATGTTCAGGTGTCCGCGGTCGTCGCACCAGGCCAGGAACTCGTCCTTGGGGGTCTCGCGGGTCACCAGCGGCTGCGCCGACACCTGGCCGATCGAGTGACACACCAGCGGCCGCACTTGGACCCATTTGGCCCAGGCGGTCGCAACCGGGTCGGGATCGGAAGAGGTTTCCGGTTGTGTCGATTGGCTGCTCGGCTCGTTCGAGGGCTCGCCCTCGTAGTTCTCGCTCTCGGACGGCGCGGTCTCCGATTTGGTGGGCAGGGATTTTGTCCCGGCGGACTTGGCGGCGCCGGCTTTCGCGCCTCGGGATGACGGGCCGCCGGAGGCGGCCGACTTGGAGGCGACCTTGTCGGTGGACGTCGAACCACTCAAGGCCGTCCCGCTGGCCGGCGGCTGACCGAGCAAGTGGTCCAGGCGGTGGGCGGCGATCACCCCGCCGGCGATGGGCACATAGGCGCGGGTGGCGCTGGCCGCCACGCCTACACAGGGCGAGCCGTCCAACACCTTCTCCAACAGCAGGACGCCGGTCTGCCGATTGACGGCATACATCGTAGAGCCGTTGACAACCACAAGAAAGTGGTGGTTGGCGGAGGGCGTCAGGCTGGGATAGGACGATCGGCCGATCTGCCTGGCCCACAGGGTCTTGCCGGTCTCCGCGTCGATGGCCTGCACCATGGCCGTATCGCTCTGGACGAACAATACGCCTTCGCTCAGGACGATGTCGGTGATCCGCGCTCCGGCTTGGGCCAACGCCAATTGAGCAAACCACGGCCGGGTAAGCCCGAGCCGAGCAGCGGCGGTTTCCGAGATCAACGTGCTGGCTTGGGCCACCAGGCCGGCCGAGCCGCCGCCAGCGACCGCCCATGCCAGCGCCATACAGACGAGAAAGCGACGAGACATGGTCAGACATCCTCCACACGCACACCGTGCCAATTTCCTTTATAATACTTGCTCGGCCGGCAAAAAGCACGGAGAAACCGTGGGCAGTCCGGCCGCGATCCAGAAGGGGACAGTCCCATTTTTGCAGCCGACCAACGGCGACAATCTGCCGATGGTGCCCGATCGGTGCCTGCCGCAAAATCGGGACAGTCCCCCCGGGACGGGAACGAGGGGGCACTGGCTGAGGTGGGTTTGCGGCTGGACGGCGGCGGCTGGGCCTTTTACGATAAGACACGGATCTTGCGGCATCAAGCCGATTAGAGGTCGGGGGATTAGAGGGGCGCTCGGGCCTTTTACGATGAGACGAGATGGGTTGCAGGAGGTTCCGCATGGATCAGAGGCTACTGGGCAGTGACGCCCCAGTCATCGCCCAGGAAATCCTTGGCTATCTGAACTTCTCATCCGGGGCGGCTGATCCGCGGTTCCTGAAGAACCTCAATGAGTTGTTCGGACGTGTAGCCGCCGCCGGAGAGGCCGGCGGAGCGGCGTGGCGGGGGCTGGCCGATCTGCTCCGCTCGGAGCTGGACTCGCTCCGCGGCACCTGCGAGGCATTCCGCTGCGTCGAGCAGGCCGAGGCGGTCCTCGGACTGGTGTTCGACGCCGCTCTGCCCGCCTACCGCCAGTTTCATCGCGACCTGCTGTTCCAGCATAGCGACGAATCGCTGTTTCAGCCGTTCTTCATTGGCCGGGTGTGTGAGGCGGTGCTGCAGCAGGGCGGACCATGGCAGCAGAGCGATCGCATCGTGCCGGCGGCCTTGCGTCGCCTGAACGACTATCTGGGCCACCGTCCGGTGGCCGTGCTGCGGA
>JAJYGU010000057.1 GCA_021784975.1 Planctomycetota bacterium | reverse complement strand
TCCGGGATCAGAGGTCAGGGGTTCGTGCGGCGTGGACCGTGGGGCGTGAACGGTCCACGGTCCACGCTTTCGGCCTTCGGCTTTCCACTTTCCACCTTTTGTCAGCAGGGATCGGGCGTTTAGCGGCCGACGGCGCGTCGGCCAACATACGGGCAAGGATCAAACGTCGGGGGTTAGGTACTTCGCTATGATGGTGGTTCCGGCGCGGACCCGCTGGCCAAGCGCGACTTCAATCTTCAGGTCGCCGGAGTCACTCAGAATCAATTCGGTGCGAGAGCCGAGCTTAATCATGCCGAACTTCTGGCCGCGGGCAAGCCGTTCGCCCGGCCGCAGGTCGCAAACGATCCGCCGTGCGATGGCCCCGGAGATCTGCCGGACCACCATTCGCCGATGGGGCGGGGCCTCCTCTTCCAGCCCAATCCAGGTGTTTTCGTTCTGCTTGGCACTTTCCGGATTCAAGGCGTTGAGGAACTTGCCCGGCGAGTATCGCAAGGCGATTACCCGCGACTCCGCCGGGGCGCGGTTCAAGTGGACGTTGAAGATCGACAAGAAGATACCCAGCCGCACGGCCGGCCCACCAATGAACTCGTCATGCTCCTGCCGGGTGATCTCGACCACCTTGCCGTCGGCCGGCGAGACCAAAAGACCAGGACCGCTCGGCACTCGCCGGGGTGGGTCGCGAAAGAAATACACGATCAAACACAGCAACACGCCCGGCACGACGGCCAAACACCAATAGAACCAGGCCGCGGCGATGGTTGCCGCCAACAACGGCCAGCCCGTCAATTGCAGTTCCGCCAGCCCCCAGCGGGCAAACGGCAGCCGATTGCGCCAGCGAAATGGATCGTCGGCGGGAGCCCACTCGCACTGGCAGCGGTTGCGGCAGAACTTCAAATCGCGGGGATCGAGGATTTCGTGCGGGGCACCTGTCGCATCTCCGCGCCGCAAGGCTGCCATCCGCCGCACGTACCCGGGTCGAAAATGCTTCAGCCACCACCGCCGCCAGCATCCCCAAGCCAACTCGATTCGATAACACGCCCCACCCCCCGGCTGAACAGAGACAAAGTTCTCCGGCAGCGACTGCAGTTCGGCACGAAGGGTGGCGCTTTCTGGCACGGTCATGGGACGGCGGAGTTCGCAATCGAAACAGACCCTTACCATGCTATCGTGTCTCGAACCGCCTGGAAAGGTGGCCCGGTTGTGTGGCAGACACCATTCTCCTAGAATAGAGGGGTAGATTTGCATTGCAGTCTTGTTGCGGACACACCGCCAATGGGCGTCATTACTGAGTCTCCACCCTCGATCGTCTGGGCCACGGTTGCCGATCTTTGGGAGCAACTGGGGCGCGTGCCGTTAGAGCGCATCCGCCTCATCCCATCGCCGGGGACGGCCACCGAGCAGGACCTGTTGGACTTGATGGACCATGCCGATCGGATTTGCGAGCTGATTGACGGCGTTCTGGTGGAGAAGACCGTGGGATATATCGAATCGATCTTGGCCATGGCGATCGGCGAGTTCTTGCGGAGGTTTGTGCGGGAGCACAAGCTGGGGATCATTGCCGGCGAAGGTGGGACGCTAAAAATTCTTCCCCGGCAGGTGCGAATTCCCGACGTCTCTTTCGTGAGCTGGGGACGGTTTCCCGGCGGAAAGCTGCCGCAAATTCCAATCCCCGCCATCGCTCCGGACCTGGCCGTCGAGGTGCTTTCCAAGAGCAACTCGGAAGGAGAAATGCGGCGGAAGCTTCAAGAGTACTTTGCCGCAGGGGTCCGCCTGGTTTGGTATCTCGATCCACCAACGCGAACCGCCGCGGTCTACACCTCGCCCGAGCAATGCGAGACACTGCGCGAAGGCGACACGCTGACCGGAGGCGATGTTTTGCTGAGCTTCGAGTTGCCGCTGCGGGAGTTGTTCAGCGAGATTGAAGGCTTGTAGCCGAACGCTTGCCGCCGCCTGTTCGTTGGATTTTCGCTGTCCTACAACCCCGCTTCGCTTGACTGGCGGTCAGTCTTCTTCCGACCGACTTGCCTGACAAGAAACCACACCAGCCCCGCAATCCCCGATAGCACACACGTCAGGATCAATGCCCGCGGGCTGATAGCGCCGCGAAACGGGTTGCCCGGACACCACGGTTGCAGCGGCTGGACGTCCGAATGGGAGAGGCTGTCCAGAAAGACGTGGCTGTAGGTTCCGGCAAATGCCGCCGTGCCGGCTGCGAGCCAAGTGGTTCGCCTGAGCACGGTCAGGTTTTCCAGGCCGCAAGTCCGCGCAAACCAATTCCAAGTCGCTTTGAGCCGTTGGCTGGCCGGTTTACCGAGCATGGTCAGCAAGGCGGCAAGAATGGTGGCCCCCAAATAGGTATGCCAGAAGGTGTGCAGCGGTCGCTCCCGCTGGATGAGATGCCAGAGCACCTCCAGATCGATCGCAATCTGCGTCAGTCCAAAGACAACGATGCTGAAGTGTCGCGGGCAGGTCGCCTTGACGGCCATTCCGGGGCCCATGTGCAGCGGCGTAAAGGGCATCCGATCCCTCGCTTAAGACCAGAGGCCTGTGAGTAGGCTCTTTTCGTGCTTCAGATTCGTCATTTTGATCCGCTTGCTAAGAATCGCCACGTTCCTGATGCCGCGATTCAAGACACTCCCTGACACGTTCCGTGTAATTATACCCGATGCGAGGGAAGACGCGGTCCATCACCCAGCCGAAAATACCACTGCGGCGGACGGCGCCATACTCGTAGAAGGGCTGGCCTGCAAGGCTCGGCGGCCAAATCACGCGGCTCTTGAATTCCGTGCTGCTGGCCAAGCCGGGTCCAAACTGCGTTTGCATGCGCGCGGAGAGCGCCCCCAGGATCGCTGGGCCGGCGTACATCGGTGCTTCGAACTCTATCAGCGGTTCGCCAGCAATGAATACGTAGAAATAGTCGCAGACAAATGGCCCCGAGTCGTTGGTGTGTTCGGCGATAAGCACCAACGAGGGAACGAATAGGGCCCATACCTCCTTGCCGTGATGTTTGTATCGCAGATAGTCGCCGTCCAGCGAAAGCACCCCATTTTGGCGTTCCGACTCCCGCCGTATTTCGTCTGGTGTCATGTCTCGCTCCGGGTCTCTCAAAACCGGTCCGTCCGATCCGGGGCCCGTCAAAGCAACGAGATCTGGGGAGCTTCGGCGTCTTTAAGGGGATGCTCATGCGAGTCACGATGCGGACTCGCTGCCGCCGAGTGTACCACAACTACAGGCGCCGGTATGCATCTCGACGATGCCGGATGTATTGGATGACGATCTGGTGTGATGGTTGGTCGACCTCATAAATGATGCGATAGTTGCCCGCTCGCACGCGATAAAGTCCCTCGGCGCCCGCCAGCTTGGCCACGCCACGCGGGAAGGGGTCGGCCGAAAGGGCCTCGATCTGCTCGAAGATTCGTCGCAAGTCCGAGGTGGCGATGCGGCGAACATCTTTCTCAACCGACGGGCGAAAGCGAATGCTATAAGACGCCATCTTTACGCAATCGCCGCTTCATGGCATCGAGGCTGATCGACCCTTCCTCCCGCCGTTCTGCAACGACAGCCAAGTCGTGGATGTCTTCCAAGAGCTTCTGGTACTGCTTGGCAGGCACGATCACGGCCGTCCGTCTCCCCCGGCCGTCCACCACGTATTGCTCTCGTTTGGCAACCATAGAAAGACCCCTCATTGGGAGCGTCCTCGTCACAAAGTATACGCTACTCGGATTGCCCCCGCTAGTCAGCCAACCGCCGATCAGGCAGAATACAGTGGTTCGGCGTATTGCCCCTGGGCCTTCGGGACCACGGAGCAGTCCTCGCTTGCTCGATCGTCGCTAGAGCGGACACATCAGCCCCTTTTTGTGTGGAAAGAACTGACATGAGCTCAACCATTGTAGACATTCGTGCCCGTCAAATCCTGGATAGCCGCGGCAATCCTACCATTGAGGTCGACGTGGAGTTGGCCGATGGC
>JAJYGU010000427.1 GCA_021784975.1 Planctomycetota bacterium | reverse complement strand
AAGCAGGAGCATCGCCTCTCGAAACATCACCACGATTGCCTGCACAATGCCCGTGAAGATCAGGGCTTGCACGGTCCGTTCAAATGGCGACAATCGAGGGTGTGCCGTGAGCGCGTAAAAGATCCAGGCGGTTATGAAGCCTGGCAGCAGCGTATAGAAGACTCTTACCACTTCAGAACTCGGCAGATCCATCCGAACCTCCGGACTTCGCCGCATACCTCAGCGAAAACGGTCGCTCTCAGGCTAGCCCCAACCAGCAGGGGGAATCGTACCACAAGCCAAAGGCCTGTCAATAGACGGTGGCAATTCCGGCCAGCATATCCCAGGCATGACAATGGCAACTGTGCAATCTATCACGGAATTTCTGCAGCGGCTGGCGCCGGTTCGCTTGGCGGCAGAATGGGACAACGTCGGGCTGTTGGTCGGGCGTCGTGGGCTGGACGTGAGCCGGCTGATGACCTGCCTGACGATTACGCCGGCCACGGCGGCCGAGGCGATCGAGGAGGGCGCGCAACTGATCGTAACCCATCATCCGCTGCCATTCCATCCGGTCGCGCGGTTGACAGATGACACGACCGTCGGCCGGTTAATTCTGGATCTGGTCGCTGCGGGCGTGGGAGTCTATAGTGCCCACACGGCCTTTGATTCAGCCCAACTCGGCATCAATGAACGCCTGGCGGCCGGGCTCGGCCTGCGCGGCATCGCGCCGCTAATCATCCATCCCGAAGGCGAAGGCACGGGCCGCTACGGCTGGCTGGCTGAGCCCCAGTCGCTTTCGTCGTTGGCCGGGCGGCTCAAAGCGTTCTTGTCGATCGAACGGCTGCAAATCGTCGGCGAGCCGGGGCAGTCGGTGCGGACGGTGGCGGTGGCCTGCGGGGCCGCCGACGAGTTGCTCGACGCCGCCCGGCAAACCAGTTGCGACGCCATGCTGCTCGGCGAAGCCCGCTTCCATACCTGCCTGGCGGCCGAGTCGGCCGGCATCAGCCTGCTGTTGCCCGGCCATTACGCCAGCGAGCGGTTCGCCATGAATTGTCTGGCGACGGTTCTGGCCGAGGAATTCCCTGACACCGAGGTCTGGGCAAGCCGCCGGGAGCGCGACCCGTTGCAGTGGGGGTAAGATCAGGGCGGAAGGCGGAAGGGGGAGGGCGGAAAGCGGAAGGCGGGCGGAAGGACGAAAACCCTCATCCTTCCTCCTTCCGAACTCCGCCTTGGCTCATCCCTCCGCTTTCATTTCGCTGCCCCACCTCCGATTTCCGCTTTCCCATCTGTTGCGTAGAATGGCGGTATGAATTTGCGCCTGCTGACCGTCCTGCCGGTATACAATGAAGTCGAGCACGTGAGCGGCGTGATCGCCGGGACCTTGAACTACTGCCGCGAAGTGCTGGTGGTGGATGATGGTTCCACCGACGGCACCGCGGGACTGCTGGCGGCGCGGAAGGACATACGCTTGTTGTCCCATCCGCAGAACCGGGGCTACGGGGCGGCGCTGCGGTCGGCGTTCGACTATGCGATTGCCGGCGGTTACGAAATCCTGGTGACCATCGACTGCGACGGACAGCACCAGCCGCAGTTGATCCCCAATCTGGTCGAGCTTTGTGTGGGGGAAAACGCCGACATGGCCTCGGGAAGCCGCTATCTGCGGCAATTTCCGGGCGATAGCCAGCCGCCCGAGGCGCGGCGCCGGATCAATCGGCTGCTGACCGAGGAAATCAATCGCCGCTTGGGGCTGCACCTGACCGACGCCTTTTGCGGCTTTAAGGCCTACCGGGTGGGCGCACTAACCGGGTTGCATTTGACCGAGCCGGGCTACGCCATGCCCTTGGAACTCTGGGTGCAGGCCGCCCGCTTGGGCTGGAAGATCGTGGAACTGCCGGTGCCCTTGATTTACTTGGACGAGACGCGATCCTTCGGTGGCGCGCTGGACGACGCCGAAACCCGGCTGGCCGTCTACCGGCAAGTGCTGGACCGGGTCGGGAAGCAAGGGGGAATGGTGGAAGGCGGAGGGAGGAAGAGGCAGAACTGCAAAATGAAAAATGAAAATTAAAAAATGCAAAATGGCCGCTCGCAGAAACTTCAACTCAAGCAACTAATCCCCAACTTTCAGTCTCCCCGGCCCCGGCTCCCTGTCCCCTGACCACTAGCCATTCGCCCCTACATGATTGATCACCGCCGATTGCACGTGCCGCGAGAGAATCACGCCATTCTAGCCGAGCCGCCGCTGGGCGGCGTGACCGATGTGGTAGCCGCCAATCTTGCCTTAAGCGGGGCGCGGACCTATGACCTGCAAGGGCGGCCGCTGGCCGAGATAGCCCAGCTCGCCCGCCGTGAACTGTGCCAGGCCGCCTATCACTGGACCGCCAACTACGGGCAGGCGGCCGCTCCGCCGCCCGATCCGGCCGGGCCGATCTTTCTCGCCGGTCATCAGCCCGAAATCGTCCATCCCGGCGTCTGGCTGAAGAACTTCGCCCTCGACAAGCTTGCCCGGCGCCACGGGGCGACCGCGGTGAACCTGATGATCGATAGCGACGCGTTGGCGGCCGCCTCGCTGGCGGTGCCGACCGGCGCGGCGGCCAGCCCGCGGATCGAGCGGATTGCCTTCGATCACGCCGACGCGGCCATTCCCTACGAGGAGCGCGAGATTCAGGACCGCGAGTTGTTCTCGACCTTCGGCCAGCGGGTGAGGGCGGAGATGGGCGGCTTGGTGGCCGATCCGCTCATCGAGCAGTTTTGGCCGGCGGTCTTGACCCGGGCCCGGAGCCTCGACAACGTCGGGGCCTGTTTGTCGCAGGCCCGGCACCAGTGCGAGATCGCTTGGGGATCGCAGAGCTGGGAGGTCCCGCAAAGCCAGGTTTGTGCCAGCGAATCGTTTCAATGGCTGACTGCCCATCTGCTCGCCCAATTGCCGCGCTTTCGCACGGTGTACAACGAGGCGATCAGCCGCTATCGCCACCTGCACCATCTGCGGAGCGCCTCGCACCCGGCCCCCGAGCTGGCTGAGGACGATCCCTGGTTGGAAGCCCCGTTGTGGGTGTGGACGGCCGACGATCCGCGTCGGCGCCGGCTATTTGTCCGACAAGACAACCGGGAACTGGTGCTGGCGGATCGGCAGTCCTGGGAGGCCCGTTTGCCGCTCTCCGCCGACGGCAACGCCGCCACCGCCGTCACCAAGCTGCTGGAGCTGCGCGATGCGGGCGTGAAGATCCGGTCGCGGGCGCTAATCACGACCCTCTGGGCGCGTTTGGCCCTGGGCGACCTGTTCATCCACGGCATCGGCGGCGCCAAGTACGATGAAGTAACCGATTTGCTGATGGAACGGTTTTTCGGCGTCGAGCCGCCCGGTTTTCTCGTCCTCTCCGGCACGTTGTATCTGCCCATCGAGCGCCGCCAAACCAACGGCCAAAGGTCCGGCGGCCAGGCCGCGGCGGCCCGCGGCCGCGAGCAGTCGGCCGGGCAATCGCTTCCGTCGCAGCTCGAGGGCACCCCAATGCAACCGCAGCCGGCCGGAACCGGTCTGCGTGCCATCCGGCAGGAGCTGCGCGAGCTGACCTATCACCCCGAACGGTTCTTGGACGGGGCCCAGAATGCCCCGGCCGACGCCCTCGCCAGCAAGCAGCACTGGATCCAGACTAGCCAGACCCGCGAAAATGCCCGGCAACGCTGCCAGGCCATTCGTCAAGCGAATGAGGCCATGCAGCCCTGCCTCGCCGAACGACGACAGGAACTGCTGGAACGGGAAGCGGCAATCATCCGCCGCGTCGACGCCCAGCGCGTGCTCACCTGGCGGGAATACGGTTTCTGCCTATACCCCGAGGCCGCCCTGCTCCAGTTTTTCGCCAGTCTTAGCTGAGACCTACCGCTACCAGCAGCAGCGTCCCAACCGGCCCCGGCATCCCCAGCCGCAGCTTTCGCAGCAGGTGTTGCAGCAGGTCTGCACCGGGACTTGCTTGGGCACCATGTGGCAGACCTGAA
>JAJYGU010000126.1 GCA_021784975.1 Planctomycetota bacterium | reverse complement strand
TTGTTGTGATTCAGGTACCGACAAGCATCGATGTCTTGGTCCGTAATGAGCGCCTAGAGGGTGGACACCCGGTCCAGCTTGACGCGGCCGCGCTCGGTGTTCAGCCCGGCCGGCTCGCACATCAGCGTGGGGCTCTTCAGATCGTCGTCGCCGGTCGGATAATGACCGAACGGCTGCGCCTTGCCCTCCTGGACGCCGCGGCGGATCGGGAACTTGAACCGCTTGGGCTTGATCTCTTTATTGCGGAACTGGACCGTCCACATGATGTCTTCGGTGCTCCGCATGGCGGTGACGCTGGCGCCCAAGGGCACGAAGTCGGCGTAGCCGCGGACCTCGACCGCCTGGGTCGGGCAGATCTTCACGCAGTTGTAGCACTCCCAGCACATGGACGGATCGCGGTTGTAGGCCTTCATGGTTTCCTTGTTGAGAACCATGAGGTCGTTGGGGCAGATGTGCTGGCAGGCGGTCTTGTCCAGCGCCTTGCACCCGTCACACTTGGTCGGAATCACGAAGCTCGGCATCTTTCCTTTCTCCTTCGAGTCAGATAAGCGATTACGCGGTTTCCTAAAAAAACTGTGGCGATCTACGGCACAGTCCCCATTGTGTAACAAGTCCGCCAAGGCCGTCAAGCCCCTTCCGAGATTTTTTTCACGATTTTTCCCCCCAGGATTGTCCAGCAAGTCCCATGCCGCCCTCAAGGCGGTTCCGAGATTTTTTTCACGATTGTTTCCGGGGGCGGGGCGGAGGGCGGTCAGGGCATCTTCGGCCGGACTCTGACGGCTGGCAGGGACCAGGGGACTGTCTCAATGGTCGCGGCAGGACGCCGCCAGAATGGAACTCTCCCCTTCGGCCCAATCCGCGCCCCACCCCATCCCCAACGGGTGGGCGCCGCCCGTGAATTCGTCCTGTCTTACCAAAGAAAAACGCCCTTGAGGGCCCCGTGGAGCTAGCGGTGCTGGCTGCTAAGGTCCCCGCAGACGCCCTGCGCCGTCTCCGGCCGCGAAATATCTTTGTCGTCCGAAACCGGGCCGATACTTGACAAGGCCTGAAAACGTGACGAAAATCTCGATTGTGGGCGTGGGCCCAGGGACGTGTCCCATTTCAGCGGCCTGCCGCCGCCAGGGTCCTTCAAGCAGATCGAGCCGCCAGTTCTCCAGACACGTGCCGCTACGCAACGGAGGTCCGGAATATGCGGAGGCCGCTGAAATCCGCCCGCGAGCCCCTACGGGGACTTCTGCTGGGGCTGTGCCTGGTGGTTCCGGCCTACGCGGCCGGTCAGGCAGTCCCTCCCACGCCGGGGCCAACCGCCTGGTGGATCACCCCGCTGGTTCTTTTCGTGGTCACCTTGGGGATCGGCATCCTGGCGGTGATGAGCGGGGTGGGCGGCGGGGTGCTCTTCGTGCCCATCGTGAGCGGCTTTTTTCCCATCCATCTGGACTTCGTCCGCGGGGCCGGTCTTTTTGTGGCGCTGTGCGGCGCCTTGGCCGCCGGTCCCGGGCTGTTGAGGGCAAATCTGGCCAGTCTGCGGTTAGCCCTGCCCATCGGTCTGATCGCCTCGCTTTGCGCGATCGCCGGGGCAATGATGGGACTTGCCCTGCCCACCAGCGTGCTTCAGATCTGCCTGGGAGCAACCATCCTGGGAATCTGCCTGGTAATGCTGTTGGCGAGAAAATCAGAGGTTCCGGTGGTGCCCCGCGCGGATTGGCTTTCCACTGCGCTTGGCATTTACGGCCTGTACCGGGAGCCGAGCAGCGGGAAAATCGTGAACTGGAAGATCCACCGCGCTCCGCTCGGTCTGTGTCTGTTTGTGGTGATTGGGATTCTGGCCGGCATGTTCGGTCTCGGCGCCGGCTGGGCCAATGTGCCCGCCCTGAATCTGGTCATGGGCGCGCCGCTGAAGATCAGCGTCGGCACCAGCAAGTTCCTGCTGTCAATCACCGATACTTCGGCAGCTTGGGTCTACCTGAACAACGGCTGTGTGATCCCGCTGATCGTTGTGCCTTCCGTGGTCGGGGTAATGTTCGGCTCACTGGTGGGTGTCCGCATCCTGAAGGTTGCCAAGCCGGCCTTCGTCCGTTGGGCGGTGATCGGCGTCTTGGCCTTTGCCGCTTTGCGGGCAATTTCGAAGGGGTTGGGTTATTGACTCCATTGGTAAACGAGGGTCGAAAAAGGGGACTGGCTCCGAGCCGCCCTGCCGCCTGAATCTCGGAGCAGACGTTGCCGGCTCGGTGCCGGTCCCCTTGTTCGCAAAGGCAAAGGAATTTCCATCATGCGGTTCCTGCGTCTGCAATCGGCCGTAATCAGCGGACCGGATCTCGAAAAAACGAGGGAAAGCCCGGTGCCGCTAGCTCGGGACAAGCCGGAGGTTGCCGCCATGACCGAAGAAATCGAGGGGTCGGTGCAAGCCGCCGCCGAGCAAAGCCGCTACGCGGCGGTGATGGAAAAGGCCGCCCACTTCGGCCTGCTGCTGCTGTTGATCACCTTTCCGGTCTACGTCTTCGGTCTCCTTGAACCACACACTCCGTTGAACCAGGTGTCCCGCTATTGGGCGTTGGACGCCGCCGAGTACTGCGCCCAGGCCCAAGTCGGCACCGGCTGGAGCTGGGTCTCGATGCTGGGCAAAGGCGACTTCCTCAACTACTTGGGCATTACCCTGCTGGCCAGCGTGACCGCCATCTGCTACCTCGCCATCCTGCCGCAGTTGTTCCGCCGCAAAGATCTGATCTATACGGTTCTGGCGGTGTTGCAGCTCGCCATACTCATCTTGGCCGCCAGCGGGCTGCTTACCGTGGGACACTGAGCCGCCCAAGGCCGTGCAGCCCGCAAAAGGTCAGCACTGACAGCAACCAGCCAACCCGCTCGCTAAGACTCCGGGATCGAGGCCTGCAACCGGGCCGGGACGAGCCGATCTGTGATCGCAACTACGCAATCCGCCCGGGTCGCGCGATGGCGCGAAAATACCAGGTTTCCGGTTTTCCGATTGGCCTCAGTCTTTTCGGGCGGAAATCGGATTTTTTGATGGGCGTAGCTCGCCCAGGCCAGAGTAGTGCGCGCAGGCCAAATGTGTCATACTGGGGCGCAGGCACGCCATGGGCTAGGTTCATTCAGGAGGTTGGGATGGGAAACCTCGATCCTCTGCGCGAGCACCGCCAACTCACGCGGCGCTACTTCTGTCAACTGGGTTCCGCCGCCGCGGCAGCCTGGAGCGTTTCCCCGCTGGCGGCGGCCGGCGCCGTTGCGGATCCGCAATTGCAGGCCGCGATGGCCCGGCTCGAATACCTGACGCCGCTGGCGCGCGGCCGCTATATCGACAAAGGGAAAACGGGCGTCCTCAAACTTCCGCCTGAGAAACTGCGCGAGATCGGACTTGTTCCGGAGACCTGGTCGCTGGAGGTGTTGGCGGATACCGCCAGCACCAGTGTCGTGGAAAGGCCCCTCACGCGGGCCCAAGGCAATGCCCTGGATTGGAAGGGGCTGATGAAACTGGCCGATAAGCACGCGGTCCGCTTCCTCCACCCCTGCATCTGTGTCAACGGCGACGACCCGTTCCATACGAGCGTGTGGGAGGGAGTGCCCTTGCGCGAGATCCTCTGGCTGGCTCGGCCCAAAGCCAATATCCGGCGGGTCTATTACCAGAGCTATCATCCGAAAGGCGCGGCTCCCTTTCAAGCTTCTCTGCCACTGGGGTGCATTTTGGAGACCCCGCCGGGGCAGACACCGGTGGTTCTCGCCTACAAGATGAACGGCGAGCTTATCGCGGCCGCTCGCGGAGGGCCGGCACGGGTCGTGGTGCCGGGCGCCTACGGCGATAAGTCGATCAAATGGGTGCAGCGAATCGTCTTGACCAACGACTTCAAGGCCAACGATTCCGACGCCGCCCACTTCAACGCCGACGTGGAGACCGCGATGAAGACCAAGGCCCGGTTCATCCATGTCCCGAAGGAGATGACGGCGGGCAAGCCGGCCGCCTTGACCGGCTTTGCGCTCGTGGGCATCTCGGGAATCGACAGGGTTCAGTACTGCGTGCATCCTCAGCATGAGCCACGGCCGGTCGACGATCCCTACTGGACCAAAGCCGATTGGAAGGACGCGGCAATTCTGCCGCCACCGGTGAACTGGGGCGGCGGACTGCCGGGCGGAAAGCTTCCCGCCAACACGAGCCAAATGGATCCGGCCACGGGCACGCCTTTTGAGTGGCCGCTGCGATTCACGCTGGCCCACTGGGCGGCATTGCTCCCCGGCCTGCCGGCAGGCACCTATGACTTGTGCTGCCGCACCATTGACCGCAACGGCATCGCTCAACCGCTGCCGCGCCCGCTTCCAAGGACGGGCGCCAACGGCATTCACCGCGTCACCGTGGTCGTGCAGGGTTGAACCACACCGTTGCCCGGGCCTCGATGGTCAGCAAATTGCTCGGCCCGCAGGGTGACCACCCCCTGGGCCGGCACGTCGATGATTGCACCGGCCGCGGCGCGGGGCTGTTCGGTGAGGTCGCTGATCCAGATCGCCTTGGGCTCCGGCGGAGCAAAGCGGACGGTCGCCTTGATCGCGCGGTCGGTGGGTCCGAAAAGCCGCAGCATGATCGCCTTGCCGTCCCGGCTGGGGCGGAGCGAAGTGAGGATGACCTCGGCGGGCGAGACGGTCAGACGTGCGGGCGCCACAGGCGGCTCATCCGCCAGTGCCCGGCTGCCAGCTTCGGAGCGACTCGCCCGCGTCGGTCTCTGCGCTACGGGGGCCTCGACCCTGGCCAACAGCGGCTGGCTGCGCTCGATGCCGAACCGCAGCGCGGAGAGCGGACAGTACGGCCCGTGGGGCGCGATCGAATAGCGGAACTCCACCAACCCTTGTTGGTCCGCGCAGTAGTTCGTGCTCCAGTGGTTGTTCATAACGAAAGAGTAGAGGGTGGGCGATTCCAGGGCCTGGGCCATCCAGGACTTGGGGTCCGGATACATACCGTCCGGGTCGGCCGGCGTGCCGCACTTCGTCCCGGTGATCCGGCCGATTTCGACCATCGGGGCGTCGGGCGCGGCCCAGGTGATGCCGTAGCGGGAGTTGGAGACGTCGACGTAACGTTGCACCGGGAACCACTCGCGGCAGGAGGCGGGAATCTGGTCCCGGTTGGGGCGGATCGCCGCCCAGCCCACGTCCAGGTGGACGCGGGCGTCGGGCACGGCGAAGCCGAAGCCGAAATGCACCCCTTCTTTGGCCCGGACCGGTTTCTTGTCCACCCCGTCGATGAGGTCCACCCGGTCCAGCCCCTCGATCAGCCGCACCTCGCGGCGGAGGTGCTGGCAGCCGGGGGCGCGACCCTCCACCACCAGCGAAGCCACGAGCGGCCCCGACTCTTTCACCGAGATCGTTACCGGGC
Source organism: Planctomycetota bacterium (assembly GCA_021784975.1). Lineage (GTDB taxonomy): Bacteria > Planctomycetota > Planctomycetia > Pirellulales > Thermoguttaceae > JAJYGU01. Next base: position 13,199 of record JAJYGU010000126.1, on the reverse strand, counting down.
CGTTGCGTTTCAGGTCTTTTAGGTCGCCGCCGGGCAGGTAAAAGTAATCGTTGACTGCCGTGGCGGCGCGGCCATCGACCAGTTCCACCCCCAGCCGCCGGCTCCGCAGGCTCTTGATCGCGCCGGTGCCCGGATCCAACTGCACCGTCAGGTCGGCGCCAGTCAGCGTGGCCCCGTGGACCGCCAGGTGCGTTTTGGCCGGACACGCGCCGGCCGTCAAGAAGAACCGCTGGCCGGCTAGGGGCGGCACGTCGGAGGCCAAAAAGGCCAGGTCGCCGCCGGAGAGCCGCTGCGAGGGGACCGCCCGCCCGTCGGCGTCTTCCACCCGGTTACCCGCCAGCTTGAGCTCCCGAGGCAACACCACCAGGTCGGTCCGCGGCCAGGAGTTGGTGTTGTAAACAATCACGCTGGCGGCGGGCGCCGCGGCGTTCAGCCCGAGAGAAGGGACCAGCGCGGCCAGAAGTTCCCGCGACTGGCGGTCGGCGTCGACGGCGAAGGAATGTTTGATTCGCCATTGTTGGCGGACGAAGGGGCGATCGGGGTCGCGGATGCTGTCGTAGGCACCCCAGGTGTGCTCGTTATACAAGAGCACGTTGCGCCAGGCCCGCTCGAAGGCCGGCCAGCGGAATCTCTCGGGGCAGAGCAGGGTGGAGAGTGTCTCCGCCTGGACCAGCCGCTCGGCCGAGGCCCGGACCAGCGCGGTTTCCAGGGCCGAGCTGGCCGCCCCGTCTTCCCAGTAAGGCGTGTAATCCCCGCGAAACACGGGCAGTTGCGGTCCGTAGCGGCGCTCGAACTCGGCGAAGGCGGTGGCCGTCAAGGCGATCACCAGCTTGGGCGCCAGGTGCTCGGCGTTCCATTTCTTCACCACGTCGGAGAGCTTTTCGTCGGGCGCGCCGTTGTCGCCGTTGACGTTCCACCGCAGGTACGTGATGTCGTAGGGATAGCCCTCCTTCGCGCGGTCGGCCAGGTAGCCGGGCAGGAAGCCGGCCAGCTTCTCGCCGGCCCCGACCACGTGCCCCAGGGCGTAGCCCATCCGCGGACACCAGCAGAGCACGCGGTGCCGGCCGTCGGGCGTTTCCCAGTAGAAGGGCTTGTCCTGCCAGACGGCCATGGTATTGCCCCGGCGGCCGAAATAGTTGGGCCCGAACGAAAAATACTTCACCCCCGCTTCGGCCATCGCCACCGCCGTTCCCCAGGTGTAGCCGGGGACGTCGCTGATCATCGCCGACCGCAGCGTCACGCCGCACCGCCGGGCCACGGCCAGCCCGCAGTCCAGGGTGCGCATCTGCTCCTCCGGTCGGGACAGGCCGGTGAGCATGTTTCCGTAGAGCCCTTCGAGCCCGACCTGGCCCTTGCGAATCGCTTCCACCAGGTTCTGCCGCTCTTCGGCCGTCGCCTGGCGGAGATAACAGTCTACCGGCCACATCACCTCCACGTTCCACTTGAAGCCCGCGCCCTCGGGATAGTTGGCCGTCTGCCGGGCCAGCCGCATGGCGGCCTTGAGGTTGCTGATCTGCTTCTGCTCCACGTCGGTCTGCAAGGCCGTGTAGCCGATGTCGTTGTGCGAGTGCGGCAGCAAGTAGATCGTCCAGGGGCGGACCGGCTGGCGGACGATTTCCTTCCTCGCCACCTCCCGGCCGTTGACGGTCAGCACCGCCCGCAACGGCGAAGCGGCCTGGACCGCCGGCAAAGCGACCTCGCGGGTCTGGGCGCCGGAGTGGAGCTTCCAGGGGATCGGCGGCAGGCCGTCCACCACCAGCGCGGCTTCCACGGGCTCCGCGTAGCGGTGTTCGACGGTAATGGAAACCGGCTGCACTGCCCGGCCGTTCCCCGGCTCGACGAGTTGCTGCGGGTGGAGGGAGAGCGAGTCGCGGACCGGCAGGGCGTCGGGCGGCGCCGGGCTGAAAAACGCGATTTCCGCTCCGCCCACGCAACGGTTGCCCGCCGCGTTGATGGCGGTCACCTCCCAGCGGACGTAGCGGGCGGTCACCGCGGGGAAGGTGGCCCGGGTGAGGCCGGCCCTGCGGTCGGCGTGCTTTACCGCCACCGAGGAGAGCGTGGTGTGAAAGTCCCGATCGCGGCTGAAAATCAGCTTCGCCGCGCGGACGGTCGCCGGGTCGTTGCGATCGACATGCTCGAATCCCGCCACGGCCACCGGGCGGCCGAAATCGAAATCCACCTGCGTTCCCACGCCTTTTCCGGCCGAGGCGTATTCGGTCCGCGGATCGCCGTCCAAGAGGTGCGCGGGCTCGAAGGCCCTGCCCGGAAAGGCATGAGAGTAGTCGAGGATCGTGGGCCGATCGAGCGGCAGGATGGGCGTGAACCCCGCCCCCTGGGCCACGGCCGCAAATAGCAAAGCCAACGCGAACCCCGACACCCGCCAAACCCGCGCCGCGGTCATCGCCCCCTCCCTTAAGCCATCAGCTATCAAAGACTGTTGGTCGCTCAACGCATAGCACCCAGCACTCATCCCTCGTCACCCACCTTGATCGTACTTCCTGCTGAAGTACGGCCGCAGTAACGATACGATTCTGGCATGCCCGACCCAAGTTCGCAAGCAGTGCCAGGCGGTTCATGGGCCGATACCGCGCCCTGGAGACCTTGTTCTTGTACGTTCGACCGCCGCGACCACCTCAGCGCCGGTCAGAAAATTGACAACCTTCGGCAGCCGGGGCTATAATCGCACGCGTAACGGATCCCGCGGTGCGCGCCGGTGGCCCGCACGCTGCCGCTTCCCACCCACCAAGAGCGTGCTGACGATTGGCAGCCGCACCACGATTCCCTGAAGGAGACATGCCATGAGCCTGCGTTTCGATCGGCGGCATTTCTTGAGCAAGACGGCGGCGGTGGCGGCGTCCACTGCCGCATGGCAATGCGTTCCCGCCCCCACGGTTCTGGCGGCCGCGTCGCCCGACTCGAAGCTGAATCTTGCCGGTATTGGCGTCAGCGGACGGGGCGGCGCGCATGTCGACGCCTTTGTCGGCGAAAACATTGTCGCCGTGTGCGATGTAAACCAGGGGGCCGTGAAGAGCTGCCTCCGCAAGATCGAGAAGTACAACCAGGAACATAATCTCAAACGGCCGTTGCCCAAGACCTTCTCCGACTATCGGCAGATGTTCGACAAAATGCACCGCCAGTTCGACGCCGTGTTTGTCGCCGTGCCGGACAATCATCATGCGACCGCCACGATGCGGGCCATCGAGCTGGGCAAACACGTCTACTGCGAGAAACCGCTGACCCACAACATCGACGAGGCCCGGCAACTGAGGCTGGCCGCCCGGCAGCACAAGGTGGCCACGCAGATGGGCAATCAAGGCCGGGCCGACGAGAGCTGGCGCAAACTCTGCGAGTGGATTTGGGCCGGGGCCATCGGCGCCGTCCGCGAGGCCCACATCTGGACCGATCGGCCCGGCATTCCGAAACGATTTTGGTGGCCGCAAGGCGGCAGCCGGCCGGCCGGCGCCGATCCGGTGCCCCCCGGCTTGAATTGGGATGCCTGGCTCGGGCCTGCGCCCCTCCGGCCGTACCTGCACAAGTACCAGGCGGGAAAATTCAAGGGCAAAGAGGTCTATCAACCCTTTGTGTGGCGCGGCTGGTGGGATTTCGGCACCGGCGCGCTGGGCGACATCGGTTGCCATGCCATGAGCGGACTGTTTACCGCGCTGAAGATTACGTTTGCCGAATCGGTAGAACTGGTGAAGGACACCGGAGACGCCACCCATGAAATGTATCCGACCGCTTCGATCATTCGCTGGGACATCCCGGCCCGGGCCGACATGCAGCCGTGCAAGATCTTCTGGTACGACGGCGGCTATTATCCGCCGCGCGAGATTGGCGAGTTGGCCGCCGGCCAGGAGTTTCCCGACAACGGGGCGATCTTCGTCGGCGACAAGGGCAAGCTCACCGGAGAGCCGCGCTTCATGTCGCCAAAACGAGCCAAGGAGTTCAAGATCCCCCCGCCGAGCATTCCGCGCTGCGCCAGCAACCACTTCGCCGAATGGGTCACCGCTTGCCAAGGCGGCCGGCCGGCTTTCTCCAACTTCGATCACGCCGGGCCGTTGACGGAAATGGTCCTGCTCGGCAATCTCGCCATTCGCGCCGGGGTGGGTAGAAAGGTCCAATGGGACGGCCCCAAGATGCAATCCACCAACTTGCCGGAACTCAATCAGTTCGTCCGCCGCGAGTATCGGCAGGGTTGGAACCTGTAAGATCGCTCGGTCACTTGGCGACGGCTCCACCACCCGGGCAGCGATCACCCGGCGTTGCACCCCGTAAGCCTCCTCGACCGAGAGAGTTTGTCCGTCTGGCCCTTGCTGCCCCGACAGAGCTTCCCCAGTAGTTCGAATACTTCCTCAACCTCCGCCACCGCAAGCCAGGCATTCCACGGGACATGATTTCGTACCACTTCTATGCCTCTATCCCCGCCGGGGCTGCGAAGAATGGACCTTGGGCGGGCACGGTTCTTGAGAAGACCAAATGACAACTTACGGCGTCAAGGCGGCATGGAAGGTGGGAATTCTTTGCAGCTCTTTCGGAAGCAAGTGTTTGCTTGCTCTCGGAGTCGTGTCGGTGTTGTGTGCTGCTGAGCGTCCGGGCGCGAGCGCAGAGACTGTGGGAGACGTGCCGGTTCGATATATCGTCACGCCCCAGCAATTCGGCGCCAAGGCCGATGCCGTGACGGATGATACCATTGCAGTTCAGAAGGCGATCAATGCCGTCTTTGAAAAGGGTGGAGGGATCGTCTTCTTCCCGCGGGGTGTTTATGTCTTGGGCAAGCCGCCCGCAACCCGTGACCTCCGTGGCAACCATCCCAATAGCCAGATCTATATTCCCTCCCGCGATTCCGCCAAGCTGGCAGACGATGGTACGAAGATCGTGAACCTGGACGAACGCAATAATCAGGGGGGCATATCCCTGGTCGGCGAGTGCGTGCCCCTCAGCACCGTGGGACAATATGCGATTCACCAGACGGACCCGAAGCAGGTCAAGCTGGCCATGGAGGCTGTCGCCCCGTTTGCGGGAAGCATCCTTTACAGCACCTATGCCAATCCGCATCCGGACGGCGCCCCGACGGCGATCCTGGGATTCAGCGTCCCCAAGGGCGCGCCGTTCGGCTTTGGCTCGGGCCAGACCGAGCTGAAGAACCTGACCTTCCGCGCCCACGTGCAAAAGAACCAGGGATACCCGACCCTGTCTGGAGTCAATGCCCAGTGCGCCCGCTCCATTGTCATGGAGAACGTGAACGTGGACGTCGATCTGCCCCTGCCGAAGCTGAAGGCCCCGCGCTGCGACACGGCCGGCATCATCTTCCCGAAGGTCAACTGCGAACTGAGCTATTTCACGAACCTTGGCGTGTACGGCTTCCAGTACGGCTATATCTTCGGGGAGCACGGCAATGGCGACGCCATCTATGCCGCCACTTGTACCCATGCGTTCGCTTTTTCCGGCGGCAGTCACCTCATTTGCCTCGGGTTGCTTAGCGCGCAGAACTGCCGGCATCAATTGAGTTCCCTTGCACGACCCGTATTGGGCCATCCGCCAGGAAAGGCGTTTCTTAAGATCACGGCGATCGATATTGAACGGAATCCTCGGCAGGTTCCCTACGACTTCAATTATGCCGACTTTGTCAACGACCCGGGCAATCTGCTCTACGGCTCGATGACCTACCATATCGTCACCAGTCGGCTCGGGCCCGACAACAAGACTTTCATTCAGGTGGGTGGGGCACACTTGACCTGCTTGCCTTCCTATTCAGACGGCAACCGTCGCTAGCGGGTAAGCGGCCGTCCAAAAACAAGTTGGGGACTGTCCCAATTTTCGTCCGACGAAAATGGGACTGTCCCCTTGGCGAAAGTGGAAGTTGTTGCTGGACGGCCGCGAAGGCTCGTCCCTCGCGGTGATGCCCCTCGCGGTGACGTGCCCCCAGAACTCGCTCCGCAACTCGCTGGATTTGGCCTTGCCAGACCGTGCCGGCGGCGGTACAAGCCACGCCGTTTCTAAATTCAGGGTGCCCCTGACACGGCTTCCTGCCGCTTTTCACCATTTGCGCCAATTTGCCATGTGCCAATTTTCCCAATCGCGGATCATTCTACGATCATTGGGTCGATCAGCGATCGCCCTCCTGCTGCTGCTTTGCGCCGCGGATGCCCTGGCACAGGCCGTGCCCCCGAAATCGGCGTCCGACTTGACCTTCGCCGAGCAGGTCGAGCAGTTGCAAGCCGGAAAGAGACAACTCGACGGGCTGCACGACTTGGATGAGGCGGCCAAGGTCAAGGCCCGCGATCTATACGATCAGGCATTGCAGGAGACGGCGAAGGCCAAAAACGCAGCCGCCCGGGCGGCGACCTTCGCCGAGCGGGCGGCCCAGGCGCCGGCGGAGCTTGCCCAAACGAAGGCCAGTCTGCACGCCCTTTCCGAGCCAGCCGGCCCGACGATTCCCGCCGGCGCCAGCTTGCCCCAGATCGAGCGGGAAATTTCCCGCCGCCAAGCGGATCTTGAAGGCTGGCGACGGGACTTGGCCCATACCGAGGCGCAACTGAAGCAGGGGCCTGCACGCCGGACGGAAATCCCCGTGCAGATCAGCGCGGCCCAACAGGTGCTCGCCAACCTGAACGCCGCGCTTCAGGCGCCCCCCTCGGCCCACGAGAATACGGCCGTTACCGCCGCGCGACGGGCAATGCTTTCGGCCAAGCGGCGCGCGGCCGAGCAAGAGCTGCTGTGTTGCCAGAACGAGCGCAAGGACCTGGAAGCCCGCGCCGAATTATGGCAGCCGAGCCACGACCTTTGCGCCCGGCGCATCGCCTTGGCCGAGCAAGAGCTTAAGCAATGGCAGGCGCTCGCCGATCGCCGGCGGCAGCACGAGGCCGAGCAGCAGGCGAAGGAGGCGAAACGGGAGGCGGCCCAGGCCGATCCGGCCGTGCGGCAGTTGGCCCGAACCAACGCCAGGCTGGCCGAAGATCGCGAACAATTGGCCCACCGCATCGCTGAGACCACGGGGCAGTCGGACCAGGCGAACCGCCAACTGGCCGACTTGCAGGCGCAGTTTGCCGGCGCTCGGCAGAAAGTCAAGGCCGTGGGACTGACCCATGCCATCGGCGTGCTGCTGCGGAAGCAGCGCGAGACGCTGCCGAAGCTTAGCGTCTACCGCCGCAACGTCAATCACCTGCAGCGGACGATCCGCGACGAACAGTTGGTCGTCTTGGAGTTGCAGGACCAACGCGCCCCTCTGGCTGATCTCGACTGCCAGACCCAGGCGGTGTTGCAGAAACTCGGCGCGGCGCCGCCGGGCGACGATCGCGTGGAACTCGGGGCGCAGGTCCACGATGCCTTGCGCAGCCAGCGGCAGTACCTCGATTCGTTGCTGGCCGACCACCGCACCTATTTCGACAAGCTGGTCGATCTGGACAACGCCGAGCGCCAACTCATCCGCGATACTGTCCGCTTCCGGCAGTATATCGACGAACGCGTGCTGTGGATCGGCAGCGCCCCTCCGCTCCGCACGAGCGACGTCCGCTGCGCGGGCGACGCCCTCTGGTGGCTGGCCGAGCCGCCGTCATGGCTTGCCGCCGGCCGCACGTTGATCGGCGACGTGAAACTCAATCCGGACCTCTGGATTGTGGTCGCCGGCGTTCTGGCCGCGCTGGTCTATTGGCGCCGGCGGCTGCGCGCCCGGATCGCCGTCATCGGCGAGAAGGCGGCGCGGAGCAATTGCTATCGCTTCCTGCCGACCGTGGAGGCATTTCTGCTGACGCTGCTGGTGGCCGGGGCCTGGCCTGCCCTGCTCGGCTACGTCGGCTGGCGGTTGAGTGCGGCGGACGATGCCCCGGAAGTGTGCCAAGCGGCGGGCGCCGGCCTGATTGCCGCCGCCGGCGTCTATCTCCTGCTGGAGCTGTTCCGCCACACCTGCGCGGCGAAAGGCTTGGCTGAGGCCCATTTCGGCTGGCCGGCCGCGGCGCAAAAGACCTTGCGCCGCAACGTAGGTTGGCTCAGCTTGCCCGCCTTGCTGCTGGTCTTCGTGGCCGCGACCATGGGCAGCCAGGCAAACGCCCATTGGGACCGTTCCCTGGGGCGGATCGCGTTTATGGCGGCCCTGCTGTGCGGGGCGCTGTTTGCCCGGCAGGTGTTGCGGCCCGCCGGGGGCGTGTTTCAAGCCATGGTCGCCGCCCGCCGCGGCGGTTGGCTCGATCGTCTCCGCCATCTCTGGTATCTGCTTGGCGTGCTCACGCCGGTGGCGCTCGCCGTATTGGCCGCTGCGGGCTACTACTATACCGCCGAGCAGCTCGCTGTCCGCCTGGTCATGTCCGTCTATCTGCTGCTGGGCGCTACCGTGCTTCGCGGCCTGCTCTTGCGTTGGGTGGTGGTGAACAAGCGGAACCTGGCCATCGAAGAGGCCCGCCAACGCCGGGCCGCGCAAAACGAAGCCCGCCGGGTCGAAAATGCCCCGGCGGCGGCCGGTCCGCCGGCCCCCGAGACGCCGCAGCACCACCTGGCCACGATCAACGCCCAGACCCGGCGGTTGATCGAGTATTCGGTGGCCTTGGCCGTTGCACTGGTCTTTTGGTGCGCCTGGGTCGACTTGCTGCCGGCCCTGGGCATCCTCCATCGCGTCGAGGTCTGGCAAACCACGGTCTCCGTCACCGAGAACACGGTGGGGCCCGACGGCAAGACCGTGCAGACCCGAGTGACCGAACGGCCGGTGGCCATCACCCTGGCCAATTTGGGGTTGGCGCTGCTGGCGCTGGCCACCACTGTCATCGCCGCCAAGAACATCCCCGGCCTGCTGGAAATGGCGGTGCTCGAGCACCTGCCGCTGGATGCCGGGGCGCGTTACGCCGTGGCCGCGGTCTCGCGCTACCTGATCGTCTTGGTGGGCGTGCTGATGTGTTTCAGCGAGTTGGGCGTGGGATGGTCCAAGGTACAATGGCTGGTGGCCGGCATGGGCGTCGGCTTGGGCTTCGGCCTGCAAGAGATCTTCGCCAATTTCATCTCCGGCTTGATCATCCTCTTCGAGCGCCCGGTGCGGGTGGGCGACGTGGTGACCATCGACGAGGTCAACGGCGTGGTGTCGCGGATTCGCATGCGGGCCACCACCATCACCGATTGGGACCGCAGGGAGCTGATCATCCCCAACAAGGCGTTCATTACCGGCCGCGTGCTCAACTGGACCTTGACCGAGCCGGTCATTCGGGTGGCGATCAACGTCGGCGTGGCTTACGGGTCGGACACCGAGCGGACCGCCGACATCTTGCTGAAACTCGCCCAAAACCATCCGCACGTGCTTCGCGATCCTCCGCCGCGGGTGATGCTGGAGTCGTTTGGCGACAGCGCCCTGAATTTCGCGCTCCGCTGTTTCCTCCGCAACGTGCACGCGAACATCAACGATCGGGCCGCCGTCATTCACGACCTGCACATGGGCATCGACCGCGAGTTTCGCCGGGCGGGCATCGAAATCGCCTTTCCTCAGCAAGACGTCCATGTCCGCTCGATCGATTTTCCGCCGGCTGCTCTTCAGCCGGGCGCCGGGGCCAACCGCGCCCCATGGTCCGCGGTCCCGCCCCCGCCGGTGGCGAAAGCCGGCTAGTCTGCGGCCACGCCTTCTGATTGCTTTTCCGCCCCGAAAGTGATATTGGTGATGGAGTCGGCGCCTCTCTTCGCGGAGGGGTTCCGCCATGCGAATTCCGGTAGCAGGTCAGTTTGAAACCATGTCGACAGCTCTTTGACGACAGTTGGAAAGATCAGACCGGCGCGTAAACGCGGCGGCCTTTCGGAGAACGACGTGCGACGAGCTGCGCCTTCGATCCTGGTGCTGGCAAGCGTCCTGGCGACGACATTGGTCTTCGTCGCTGAATTGGAGGTCCACGCCTACTTGAAACTGGGCCTGCCGATCAGGTTCGGCGCTCGGCAGGTCCGGGAATTGCTCATGCCGTCTCCTACGGAGGAGTTGAACCGCACACCTCAGAGGAACAACTATCACAAGAAGCCGTTCACCAGCGAGCCGATTTTGTTCGTCGGCGATTCGCAGCTCGAACGCTTTTGCGAAACCGAAGGAGTCACCACCAATCCCACGTGTTTTTTCATGCCGGCCTGTACGACCGCGTGGGCGTTGCAGGTCCTCAGCAATTTGACCCCTCTGGCTACTCCGCCTACGGTGATTCTAAACGTCGGCACGGGCGACGTTATCTGGGAGGCGGATTTCGGCCCCACCTTGATTGACAACTACCGGCGAATCCTGGAACGGCTGAAACGGCATCGGGTGATCGTGCTCTTGCCCGCGCCGGTCAACTTACCGCTGCTCGATTCAAGGTTTCGGGGCCTGTTTGGGTCCAGGAACCATGGGCAAGAGAACGCCAGGCTCGAGCGGGCTCGCAAATTGATCCGCGAGGTATGCGCGCGGTATCCCAATGTGCGGACTATTGACATTACGCCGTGGATCGTGGGCGCAGACGGCCAGGCGCGGCCGGATTTTGTCTTTGACGGGCTGCACTTCAAATGGACGGCTTGCGATATCTGGTGGGCAATGATCCGCCGTCAATTGCAGCACTGAAGGCAGGGCCGAAAGGGCTCAGAACGAGCAGGGTTCCGACCCTTTTGCGAGACGGGACCGTCCCCTAGCAACTACGGACCCTGCGACCCCACTCCCCCCCGCACGATCGCCGCGCTGAAATCCTCGGGCAGGCGCAGCTCGGTGAAAGTTGCGCCGTGGCGAACGACCGTAGGGGCCTTGAAATTGGGAACCTCGCGGCCCAGAGCGTCAAATACATGGACTTGGTGGCGGGAGCCGTCGCCCCAGCCGAACAGCCCGCTGCGGTTGGTGACGATCCGCTCGTGGCCGATGAGGTATCCTTCGTGGAGCTCCACCGGCGTGATGGGGAACATGTAGTGCGTCAGTTGCCGGTGGGTGGGAATCACGGTCATGTCGTGGTACCAATAGTAGACGCAGCCGTAGTCCAACGCCCGGAGCATTACTTGGTAGGCGTCCCGCTCGCTCCGCTCGGTCAGGTGATCGCCCAGGGCGATGGGCGTATAAATTTCCGCCGAGGCGCAGTGCGAAATGCTGCCGGTTTCGACAAAGCGCGGAAAATGGAGCGTCGTCATGGTCCGCGTGTGCGGCTGGCCGTTGCCCACCAGCAAGTGCTTCTTCTCCATGATCCGCCGGGCGAGCGCCAGCCGGTAGGGCTGCGAAATGAGCGTCACCGAGCTCTTCAGCCGGATGATCTTCATGGTCCGCGGATCGATGTCGGCGCTGACGCCGTCCCAGGGCAGGCCGGTCGGCTTCGTAAAATCGTCGTAGTGATACTGGTAGCGGCTGTACTCGAATTCGTCCCAGTACACCCCGTCGCAGCCGCAGCCCTTCGACGGCGGGCCGAGGATGATGTCCACGTTCTTGGCCATGTCGCGGCCGAAGGCGTTACTGGCCGTGGGTACGAAGATCCGGTCGTAGGGCATCCCGTAGTCGGCTTGCGTACCGTCGCTGAGCAACAGCCGGGCGTCGCGGTATTTCTGCGGGGCTTCGTCCAAAACGTCGATGAAGCAATGGAAGTACATCAGATGCTTCGCCTCGGGCACCAGTCTCCGCCGCCGGGCGATTTCGCCGCGGAGGTAAGACAGATCGAGCGTCTGGAACGCCGTGCCGTGGGCAAACCGGCCCTTGTAGCGCGGCCAATCATAGGTGTCTTCGAGGAAGTGGGCGTCTTTGAAGCGGATGAAATCGGTCAACTGCCGATCGCTCCACCGCCCGGTGAGCGTCTTCGGATGCGCCCGCAGGAAGGCGAAGGAGCCCTGAATGGTGAAGTTCACCCCGCGGAGCCGACGGACGGCGTTGACCATTGCCCAGTAGTCGGGCGTGGCGGTGGGAACGATCGCCCACTCGGCGGTGTGGGTGGCGCCGGGTCTCAGGACACATTCGTAATCGGCCAGTCCGAGGAAACCTTCGCCGCTCAAGTTTCGCACGTGCACCTGCGAAACGTCGTCGAGGGCGATCAATCCCAGCCCCACATGCTCGGTGGCGCCGTAATCCGTAGGATTGCCCGGATCGGACGACGAGCCAGTCCTTTCGGCCAACGGCAGCCCGGCCAGCCAGACGTGTTTCAGGCCCGGCATGAGCACCCGATGCCGCTGCATGAGCGGCAGGTTCTCTGGAGTGAGATTGGTGAACGTGTCGCGAACGACGATCGCCTCGTCTCGCGGCTCGATCTCGCGTCGGTGCTTGAAATAACGGTTGGGGCCTGTGACCCACGCCGGCTGCGGGGTGGAGAACTCCGACTGGATGCGGAACTTTTCGCCGCCCAACGACAGGTCCATGGCCGCCTGGGGCAATTGCACGATCTGATAGGCAACCTTGGGCTCGCGCTGGGGCGCTATCACTTCCAGCGGGCCGGTCGGCGCCGGGCGTTGTGCCTTCGGCACTAGCGGCGCACGGATCTCCAGGCGGACATCGCCGACGATCAGCGACCGACCGACGGCCGGTGTTACTTGGTTCTGGATCAGCAGCACGTTTTGGCCGGGGCGCAGCAGATCGCCGACCCGTAAGTCGAATTGACAGAGTTTCGCCCCGCTGCGGAGTGCATAACTGCTCTGGTCGGGCGAGTCGAAGTCGGGCCCGTAGGGCACGTTGAACGACTCGCCCGCCGACCGCCCCATCGTGCGGCCGTCCTTCAAGACCTCCTCGCGCTGCCGGTTCAGCAGCCGTTGCGGGTCGATCACCCGGCCATTGAGCGCCAGCCGCACGGCTTCGGTCCAGCCTGCCGGACGCGATGATGCCACCCGCGCCCTCAGTGCCAATACGCCCTCCTTGCCCTCGGGCACCGACAGGCCCCTGAAACGGATCTCGGCTTTTTCGCCCGGCGCCAGCTCGATGCCTTGGGCCGCGTCGATCCCGCGGAGGACCGGCGGCTTGGCGTAGGAGGGCGTGAGAACCGCGGCCATCAGGGCGATGTCCCAGAGCGCGCAACCAAACCAACCGTGACGACACATGCTTGGTCTTCGCCTCAATCCGGGGTCAACATCGGGTGTGACTGGACCTCGACCTTCTGGACGCCTGGGAGCGGCTCGACCGCGTCGCGGATCTCCTTTTCGTCGTGGGCGGTGGCGTCGTCGAGAGTGACGTAGATCGCGCCGCTGGCGGCGGCCACCTGGATCCGCGGATGGCGCTCGATAAGGTGCACCTTGACGTGGGCGGCCAACGCCAGGTCGTCGATGGC
>JAJYGU010000501.1 GCA_021784975.1 Planctomycetota bacterium | reverse complement strand
AATCCGCTCAAACGTTGGTCCGGCGCCTTGGCCATCCAGGCAGGGTCGTTCGAGAAGACGGGCAGTAGGATTGGGGCGGCCTTCGGCCGTTTCCCGGCTGAGCGAAATGCCGGCCAGACTTGTTTGACGAATTTTTCGGTGTTCGCTCGAATAGCCGGATGGTGGGGACAATCCCAGAGGCAAGGCTCCGCTGCTCCCCACTGGTAATTTCCAGCCATGCCCCACATGGCAATGTTCTCGGGGTGCCGCGCGCGCGATTCGACGTAGCGGACGATTTCGGCGTGCCAGGTGGCCGACGATTCCCAGGGCGCATCGTCGGCTACCGGCCACGAGGCGCCGCCCGGCCGGCCGATATGATGCCGCGAATCGACGGAGTACGGAATCCAGCGATTGTCGGCCAGATCGAATTCCACCGAAATGCCGGCGTCGTGGCAGTCACTCAAGAAGAGGGCCAGGTTGTCGAGATATCTCAGGTTGGCCCACTCGGCAATCGGTTGGCCCGGCCGAGGGGCTTGCCCCGGATGGGAAAGCGTGAATGGGATCGGAATGAACACGTCAATGAAATTGAGGTTGGCTTCGCGAGCCAATTCTTGTAAGGCGGCGCGAATCTGATTGCGGTACCGCGGCCCATAAGGGTCGAAGACCGGCCAGGGATAACCGGCCATGCCGGCGTGGGTGATGTTGGGATTAAAGAACACGCCGCGGAAGCCGCCCTTGGAGACCGGCGCCGCCTCTTCGGCCGACTCGACGGTAGTGCCGACCCAAAGAGCCGACGCCAGCCCGATCGCGATCACCGCACCCACCACGGCTCTGGGGAACGCTAATCTGCGCTGATCCACGCTAATCGCGAAAATCAGTGTAGACCATCGCATATCAGCGTTCCTCGATTGCCTGGGACGTGTTTATGAAGTGACAACGCTCGCTAGCCGGTCGATCTCTTCTTTGGTTCGCTTCTCGGTGACCGCGACCAGAAGACAATCGGCCAGTTGCGGATACCAACGGCCCAATGGGACCCCGGCGAGGATGCCTTGCTGCCGTGCCTTTTTCACCAGATCCTCGACCGCTTGAGGATCGCGCCCGCGCGGGCCTTTCACGCGGACGACGAACTCCTTGAACGTCGGCCGATCAAAGGCCATCGAGAACGAGGCCACAGTGGCCAGCCGTTCAGCCGCATAGCGGGCCTTTTGCAGGCAGAGGTTGGCCAGCTCGCGCAGCCCGGCGGGGCCCATGAGCGCCAGGTAGACGGTTGCCCGCAGGGCCAGCAGACCTTGATTGGTGCAAATGTTGCTGGTGGCCTTTTCGCGGCGGATGTGTTGTTCGCGGGTTTGCAGGGTCAGCACCCAGCAGCGGTGGCCGCGGCGATCGACGGTCTGACCGACCAGCCGGCCGGGCATGCGCCGCACAAACTGCTCGCGGCAGGCCAGGATGCCCAGATACGGCCCGCCGAATGACATGGGGTTGCCCAACGACTGCCCCTCGGCCACCACGATGTCGGCCCCGTAGTCGCCAGGACGCTTCAAGACGCCCAGGCTGATCGGATCGACCGCGGCGATGAACAACGCGCCGGCCTGATGGGCCGCTTCGGCCAGGGTTTCGACCTCTTCCAGGCAGCCGAAGAAGTTGGGATGCTGGACCAGCACACAGGCCGTCGGCTCGCGGAGGGCCGCAGCCAGTTGTGCGGCGTTGACGACCCCGTCAAGCGCATCGAGGGTGACGATCTCAACATTCAGATTGGCCAGGTAGGTCGCCAGCACCTGCCGATATTCGGGATGGACGCTCGCGGAGGTGACGACCCGGTTGCGGCCGGTGGCGTGCAGGGCCAGGAGCACCGCTTCGGCGGTCGCGCTGGCGCCGTCGTAGAGGCTGGCGTTCGAGACGTCCATGCCGGTCAGTTGGGCGATGAGGGTCTGATACTCGAAGAAGGCCTGTAAGCTGCCCTGGCTGGCCTCGGCCTGATACGGCGTGTAGGCGGTGTAGAACTCGCTCCGAGCGGCCACGAAATCCACCACCGCCGGAATAAAATGGTCGTAGCAACCGCCGCCCAAGAAGCAGGCCGATTGGCCGGCCGGCATATTCTGGGCAGCCAACTCGTGAATATGGGCCGTCAGCTCCATCTCGCCCAAGGCTGGCGGCACGCACAGCTCGCGCTTCGGCCGCAGCTCCGGCGGGACCATGGCGAACAGATCGTCGACCGAGCCGACGCCGATGGTTTTCAGCATCGCCTGTCGGTCGTCATCCGTATTTGGGAAGTAGGGCATAATTAGCTCTCATGGTGGGGCTCGCTCTGCTCGACCCACCCTACACCGCTCTCATGGTGGGGCTCGCTCTGCTCGACCCACCCTACACCGCTTGCTTCGCTCAGGATGAAGCACCCAATCTTAATGCTGTTCTTCCTCACACTGCTTCTGGTACGCCGCTTCGTCGAGCAGATCGGCCAGGGCGGCTTCGTCGGTGATCTTGACCTTGATGAGCCAGCCGGCCCCGTAGGGGTCGTCGGCCAAGTGATCGAGCCGCTTTGCCGCCTCGGCATTCACCGCCGCGACTTGGCCGTCGACCGGGCTGTAGAGATCGCTCACGGCCTTGACCGACTCGATCTCGCCGAACGGCTGGCCGGCCTTCACTTCGCGGCCGACCGGAGGCAGGTCGAGAAACACCAAATCGGTCAAGGCTTGCAGGGCGAAGGCGCTCAGGCCGACAGTGGCCGTTTTTCCGCTGGCCGGACCGGCCTCGACGCGGCACCACTCGTGGGTCTTGCTGTACAGAAGGTCTTTAGACGGGGGCGTTGCCATTATTCGTCGCTTCCTTTCTGGGTGCGGGTTTCGGCCGAAGGGGACAGTCCCATTTTCGCAGTCGGGAAGGGGACAGTCCCATTTTCGTCCGACGAAAATCGGGACAGTCCCCGCGAAAGTTGGGACAGTCCCCGTGAACGCTTGCGGCGATAAAAGGGGAGTTCCACCACGCGGGCCGGCTCGCGGCGGCCGCGGACGTCGACTTGCAGTTCACTGCCCGGTGCGGCGAACTCGGGCGAGACATAGGCCATGGCGATTGGTTTGCCGAGGGTGGGCGAATAAGTGCCGCTAGTGACTTCGCCGACTGCCTGATTGGCGCTAAAGACCGGGCAGCCTTGGCGGGCAGGCCGCTGCCCAAAAAGCTCCAAGCCGACGCGGAGCCGCTGCGGCGGCCGGCCTTGAATCTTCAAGAGCGCCTCGCGGCCGGGGAAATCGTAGCCCACCAGGTGACAGGCAAAACCCAGACCGGCCTGGAACGGATCGATCTGCTCCGACAGCTCATGGCCATACAACGGCATGCCGGCCTCGAGCCGCAAGGTATCGCGGGCACCGAGGCCCGCAGGCACCAGGCCCAACGGCCGGCCCATTTCGATGAGCACCTCCCACACGGCTCGGGCGATGTCGGCCCCGAGGCTCAGCTCGAAGCCGTCTTCGCCGGTGTAGCCGGTGCGGCTGATGATCCCTCCTTGGCGCTGGGCGGCCGGGTGCAGGATGCTCACCTGCGCGCCTCGGTAGTAGCGCATTACGTGGAGGTCGACGTTGATCAGCGGTTGCAGCAACTCGACCGATCGCGGCCCTTGCACGGCGATCATCGCCCACAGCCGGCTGACGTCGGCCCAGACGACTTCCTGGCCCGGCCGCTCCGCCCGTTCGCAGGGTAGATGAGCGGCTACCCAGTCGACGATCTTGGCTCGGTTCGAGGCGTTCACCACCACCAGGAAAAACGGCTGGCCGGTGGAGTTGTGGTAGTAGCCGACCAGCACGTCGTCGAGGATGCCGCCCTGGTCGTTGGTGACCAGCGAGTAGCGTATCTGGTTCAACTCCATGTCGGCCACCCGGCGGGTGAGCAACTCGGCCAGGAAGACGGCCGCGCCCGGACCTTCGAACCGCAGCCGGCCCATGTGGGAGATGTCGGCGATGCCCACCGCCGAGCGAATCGCCTTGTGCTCCTCGATGATCGAACTGTATTGCACCGGCATGGCCCAGCCGGCGAAATCGACCATCCGGCCGCCATGGGCCACATGCCAATCGTAGAGGGGAGTGTGCAGGGGCAGCGCGCTCATCGCGGGTTCTGGGCAGCTAGGGGTCCAGCAAAATCCTGGCATGGCGGAACGTGCCTATTTTAGCCCGGATCGTATCCGAGAGGAAGTTCCCTCTGCAGTCGTTGCGCCGCCCGCGTGCAGCACAGGGTTCGCATTCGAATTCGTGGTTACTTGCCGAGAGGAGGCACTGCGCGGCTTCGGACGCGACGCAAATTGTTCGTCGCATCGCGACGGCGTGAAGGTCCCGGCGGGTTTCAACCCGCCGTGGCACTCATCGTGGCGAACTCTTGCCTGTTCTCGTACCGCAGCCGCGGAAGTCGCCTTTTCCCAGGCGCCAAACGACCCAGCATCGCAACACGCCCTTCAGCCCACCGTCACCGCCCGGCTTTGGAAGACTTCGGTAATCCGCGGGTCAAGGCCGGGGTAGTTGTCGAGGTATTCGGCCCGCTGGCGGTCCAGGGCGTGTTGACGGGCCTCGAAGTCGGCGGCCGGGAAGAGTTTTTCGGGACGCATGAGGATCGAGTCCACCGCTCGGACCGAACGCGGCACCCGCAGCCCGGTCTTGGCCGACAACTGCCACTGCTCCGACCCGCCGCGCAAGAGCGAGTCGAGAATGCCCATGGTGTCGGCCAGGGTGATGTCCTTATAGGAGGTGCCTTCGCCCACTCCGCCGGTATTCAACAGATAGCAGTTGATCTGCGGGTTGGCGGTGAGGATGTCGTAGAGCAGGTTGGCGTGATCGGCCCGATTGCCGGCCAGGAAGGGATCGTAGAAGAACTCGTTCTTAATGACTCCGGCCTGGGTGGGATCGCCGGCCGAAGATTCCATCGACTGCCCCAGCACCATGAAGGCCGCCGCCTGCTCGTGGGTGAGCTTGGCGACCGCGGGAATGATGTTGCCGCGGGTGATGATGAACAGGTTGTCGATCCGCCGGGCGTTGATGCCGTTGGCGGCGTGCATAAAGTCGCGGCGTTCGACCACCGCCCGGCCGTTGCTGGTCCGCGACATGTCGTAGAAGTCGATGCTGCCGTCCTCGGTCACGCAGACGTTCTCCAGGAAGGTCTCCTTGCGGAGGCAGGCGTAATAGGCCTCCCGTTGCTCGCCGGGGTTGAGGCAATCGGTCTTGATGAACAGCCCGCCGGCCTCGAAGCCGCGGAAGCGGCCGTCGCGATAGAGGGTGCCGCCGTCGTCCTGGATCAGCCAGGAACGCTCCCGGCCCTTGCGGGCCAACACCCTGCAGGTAGTGCTGGTCTTGCCGTTGGCGCTGAGGGCCACAAAGAGCGAATGGCTGGTCACGTAAGTCCCGCGGATGTCCTCCAAGGTGTCCTTGCGGCAGCCGGCGTGGAGAAAGATGGCGTCGCCGTGGAGCTTGGCCCGGAAGTTCTCGCCGGCGAAAACGCCTTTCTTCCATTCGCCGAAATAATTGCTGTTGCGGACGATCTTAACCAGCCGCCCGTCGGGCGCGTGGGCCAGCCGAATGGTGATGTCCTTTTGGGGAAGCGGCAGCGAGCGATTGGCGTCAAAGCTCTCGTCGGCGAACATCAGCACTTGGTAGGCCGGGTTTTCAGTAGCGGTGGGCCCAAACAGTTTTGCGCCGGCGTAGGCCACGTGGGCAAACTGTTTGGGGACGATGAGCCGGGCGGTGATTCCCTCGGTCCCGTCGCCCACACTCACGTCGATGGACACGATCTCGGTGTGGGCCAACTCTTGCCTGGCCTGTTCCAGCAGGTCATGCTCGGCGCGGCCGAAGACGCGGTCAATGTTGTTCTCGGTGCGCCGCGCGGCCCGCGACATCGGCTCCGAATCGGCGTAGACGCTGCCGTACTTGGTCTGCCGCACTTCGGGCTGTTCCAGGGCGAGGACCCTTAGGCGAGCGGAGTCGGGATTGCGAATCCAGCGATGTTCGCGATCGGCCGCCTCGGTAATGGAACGAATAGTCTGCTGAAATTCTTCGAACATGATCGAGCAATTCCTTAGGGCGACTTGGGCGGAGCGACCAGCGAAGCAGTCTGCGATAGCCGCAATAGGTCGTCGCCGGCCACGTGGTGGATCTCCGCCTCGGCAAAGACCGGGGTTTTCTCGGTAAACTGCATCTGCTCGGTGGACTCCTTCAGGGCAGCAATCGAGCTCTGGCCGGCGGCCACCACCTGGTTGACGGCGTCGAAGTAGCCGGCGCCTACGAACGACTGATGCTTCACCGCCCGATAACCGTGATCGCGTTCCAACTCGAACTCGCGTTGCTGGAGCCGGGCGTAGGCCAGCATGCCCTCGTCGCGGTAGGCATGGGCCAACTCGAACATGCTCATATTCAGGGCGTGGAAACCGGCCAAGGTGACAAATTGGAACTTGTAGCCCATCCCCGCCAGCGTTCGCTGAAACGTAGCGATCTGGTCCTGATTGAGCGCCCGTTGCCAGTTGAACGAGGGCGAACAGTTGTAAGCCAGCAGCTTGTGGGGGTAATAGGCATGAATCCCTTCGGCAAACTGCCGGGCGTCCTCCATATCCGGCGTGGAAGTCTCGCACCAAACCAGATCGGCATAGGGCGCATAGGCGAGCCCCCGGGCAATCGCCTGCTCCAACCCCGGCCGGACGACGAAGAAACCTTCGGGGGTCCGTTCGCCGGTCAGGAAGCGGTGATCGCGCTGATCGATGTCGCTAGTGAGCAATCGGGCGGCCAAGGCATCGGTCCGGGCGATAATCACCGTCGGCACGTCGAGCACGTCGGCGGCCAGCCGCGCCGTCACCAGTTTGGAGATCGCCTCCTGGGTGGGCACCAGCACCTTTCCACCCATGTGGCCGCATTTCTTGATAGAAGAGAACTGGTCCTCGAGATGGACGGCGGCGGCTCCGGCTTCGATCAGGGCTTTCACCAACTCAAAGGCATTCAACACGCCGCCGAAGCCGGCCTCGGCGTCCGCCACTACCGGGGCGTACCAATACGGCATTTGATCGCTCGAGCTGGACTCATGGGTAATCTGGTCCGCTCTTTGCAAGGCGTTGTTGATCCGCCGGACCAGCCTGGGCATGCTATCACTGGGATACAAGCCCTGATCGGGATAGGTCTGCTGGGCGGTGTTCATGTCGCCGGCCACCTGCCAGCCGCTGGCATAAACGGCCTTCAGGCCGGCTTGGACCACCTGGACTGCCTGGGCCCCGGTGAGCGCGCCGAGCGTGCGAATATACGGCTCAGTCCGCAGGAGCTTCCAGAGCCGTTCCGCCCCCAAAGTTGCCAAGGTATATTCGATCTTGATCGAGGACCGCAGCCGCATGACGTCGGCGGCCGAATACGGCCGGCGGACGTCGGCCCAGCGTTTTTCGCTTTTCCAGCGACGCTCCAATTCCGAAGCTTGACCATCCCACATGGTCGCCTCCTTCTGTTCCGGTTGAGCTCTGCTTAACCGCGACCGGGTAACACGCCCTGAAAGGCCGTGGCGGCCACCACGCCACCGTTTCCCATTTTTTTCTCTCTGCCACGCCCGTACAGGGCGTGCCACCAAGGCGGTTGTTCCCGGCCCTAGTCCAGGTGCTCGTATCCCACCAGGGTCAGGAACTCCATGAAATCGTCTCGTAGAACGATGTCTTCGATCAACTGCCGCGCCGTTTGATAATGCCCGGCGGCGAAACGTTCCGTTCCCACCTCTTTTTTCAGGCGGCCAAGTTGCCTCTCGAAGACCCCGCGAACCAATTCGGCAGTGACCTTGCGCCCGTCAGACAAGACGGCGTTGGGCTGATGGACCCATTGCCAGAGTTGGGCCCGGCAAATCTCGGAGGTAGCGGCGTCCTCCATCAGATGGTAGATCGGCACGCAGCCGTTGCCGCCCAGCCAGGCGGCCATGTATTGCAGTGCAACGTCCACGTTGTGGGATACCCCCTGCTCGGTGATCTGCCCCTGCGGAACCGTCAGCAGGTCCTGGGCGGTGACGACCACCTCGTCGCGGCGTCGGCTGATCTGGTGCGGGCTGGGCATCCCGGCGTCAAAGACCGTCTTGGCCAACGGCACCAACGCCGGGTGGGCGACCCAAGTCCCGTCATGACCATCGGTCACCTCGCGTACCTTGTCTGCCCGAACCGCGTCCAGCGCCCTCTCGTTGGCCTGCGGATCGTTCTTGATGGGAATCTGAGCGGCCATTCCGCCGATGGCATGCACGCCCCGCCGGTGGCAAGTCTTAATGGCCAAGAGCGAATACGAGTGCATGCAATGGGTGGTCATGGTGACCTGAGCCCGGTCGGGCATGGTAAACTCGGGGTGCCGGCGAAACTTCTTGATCATGCTGAAGATGTAATCCCAGCGTCCGCAGTTCAATCCCACCGAGTGTTCGCGGAGCTCGTAAAGAATTTCGTCCATCTCGAAAGCTGCCGGGATGGTCTCAATCAGCACCGTCGCCCGAATGCTCCCCCGCGGAACGCCAAGCTCGTCCTCAGCCATCACAAAGACGTTGTTCCACAATCGCGCCTCTTCGTGGCTCTCCAGCTTGGGCAGATAGAAATAGGGCCCGCTTCCTTTCTCCAGCAACTTGCGGGCGTTGTTGAAAAAGAAGATGCCGAAATCGAACAGGGAACCGGATATGGGATGCCCTTCCAGGCAAACATGCCTTTCCGGCAAGTGCCAGCCCCGCGGACGGACCATTAAGGTGGCCGTCGTCTCGTTGAGGCGATACTTTTTTCCTTCGGAGTTGGTGAAGTCAATGGTCCCATCCACCGCGTGGCAGAGATTCAACTGACCGTCGATCAGGTTGTGCCAAGTGGGGCAGTTGGCGTCCTCGAAATCGGCCATGTACACGTTGGCCCCGGAATTGAGCGCGTTGATCATCATCTTCCGGTCGGTCGGCCCGGTGATTTCAACGCGCCGGTCCTGAAGATCGGCGGGGATAGACGCTACCCGCCATTCCGCTTGACGGACGGTCTCGGTGTGGGAAAGGAAGTCGGGAAACTTGCCTTCGTCGAACTCGCGTTGACGTTCCCTCCGCCGGCGCAGCAGCGCCTCCCTTTGCGGCTGAAACTCACAGCACAGTTTCTCTACGAAATGCAGGGCGTCGCCGCTTAGCACCTCGGCGTAAGCGTCTGCCACCGCAGTTCGCAGCTCCAACCCTGCCACCGGCGTTTGCACCTGGCTCATGTCCGAATCCTCCCTCGCGGAATACCTTGCCCCGTACCTCCAAAGCAATTCTTCGGGGCTCCGCGGACGAAGTCAACGGCCCATCGTGCGGCTGCACAAGTGCTTGCCAGGCGCGGCGGCTACAGGTGCTACATGTACATGCCGCCGTTGACGCCAATCACCTGGCCGGTGATGAAACTGGCTTCCGGACTGGCCAGGAACACTATGGCGGCGGCGACCTCTTCCGGCCGGCCCAATCGTCCCACCGGGGTCATCGCCTTGATGCTCGCCAGGGCCGGCTCGGAAAGCTCTCGGGTCATGTCGGTTTCGATAAATCCCGGGGCCACGGCGTTGACGGTAACGCCTTTGCGGGAGACCTCGCGGCAAAGAGTCATGGTAAAGGCGATGACTCCGCCCTTGGTGACGGCATAATTGCTTTGCCCGAAGTTCCCCGTCTGGCCGACAATCGATGCCAGACTGATGATCCGTCCCCAACCGCCTTCCACCATTCCGGGCAAGACGGCGCGAGTGACGTTGAAAGTGCCTGTCAAGTTGACCCCCAGCACTTCGTCCCAAAGGGCCCGGCTCATTTTCAAGAAGGTCCTGTCTCGGGTGATGCCGGCGTTATTGACCAGAATGTCGATCGCGCCGAGGTCGCCTAAGACGGCGTCGACCAGGCGTTGGGCGTCGCGTTCTTGGGCGATGTCGGCCTGGTAGGTGTTAGCCAACACATCGAACTCGCGGGCCATGCGGCAGACGTCGTTGGCCGCATCAGCGGAGTATTGATAATTGATGGCCACTGCCGCTCCCGCGTTGGCCAAGGCCAGAACGGTCGCCCGCCCGATTCCGCGCGAGCCGCCGGTGACGAGGGCCTTTTTGCCGTGGAGGACCTTGCTCGGCGCTGCTTCGCGGTGACCTGCTCTGTCCGGTTCGTGTACGATTTCTTCAATCACGCTCATGGTTCGTCTCCTTACCGCAAAAAGGACCTGGCGTGACCGGCGCATGCGCCGGAACGAGCATCATTGTTGCGCAGACGGTGAGCGTTGAGAATCCGAAGTTTCCTCGCACGGGGGTCGGCGTTTTCACTAATTTGCGATGGGCAAATTGCTGATCCCCGCCGAGACGAGAATCTGGCCTCGATCAGGTTAGGGAACCGGATGCCATCCGGCGTCCGCCCATAGGTCGCCGCTGACCGCCGAGTTGCCGATCATGAAGCAGATCGCATCGGCGATTTCCCGGGGTCGGATGAGGCGTTTCAATTGCGTGTTGGGGAGGATCCGCTCGTTAATAAACTCCTCACCTAGACTGCGCACCATCGGGGTGTCGGTGTAGCCGGGATGGATCAGGGCGCAGCGAACGCCGTAAAACATGGCCTCCGACCTCAGGGTAGCGGCGGCCCCTTCCAGGCCGGATTTGGTGGCGGCGTAGGCAATTTGCCCTTTATTGCCTAGCGACGACACCGAACCAATCAGCACCACCGTCCCCTGGACGTGCTCGTCGGGCACCCAGCGCTTCAGGCCGTGGTGGTGGCGATCTTCGGCAATCCGCCCTACCATTTCTAGTCCCCAGTAGACCGGCGCCACCAAATTGACTTCCACCACCCGGCGAAAGTCGGCAATTGGGAAGAGCATCGCCTTGCCGGTGGTCTTGTCTAGTTTCACCGCCAGGGAATCGCGGGCAATGCCCGCCGCAGGCACGCAGATCCGCGGCACCCCCCATTTCTTGCAGACGTCGTCAAACACGCGTTGCCGAAACGAATCGTCAGTAGCGTCGCCCATGTACCAACCGATCGGCACCTGATCGCCAGCTATCTGGTGAATCTTGTCGGCCACCCGACCATCACAGTCGGCCTGATCCACCAGGGCTAATGCCCGAACTCCACGCCGTGCCAAGTCGACTGATACCGCCTCGCCAATGCCGCTGGCGGCCCCGGTAATCAATGCCACCTTGCCTGGAATGTCCATAAACGTCCTCATGAGAGAAAAGAGAAACCGAAAAAATCCGCTCGGCCTCGCCTGCTACCCACGGAAATTGTACTGAACGCGTGACGCTCTGAGAAGGGCTATTTTTGCATACGCACAACTCCCAATCTTGCATCCAACGAGGTGGGCCGTGCTGCGCCAATAGGGTTATTTTTCCCCGCGTTCAAACACTTGACAGCCAGTGGCAGACTGCTAGTATGAAACGATGTAGAGACTTTTGTGCGGGAGCACAATGCGGTGAATGGCTCGCTTCCTTCGTCTGAACGGCTTCAGGTTGAGTTGCGGCGGTATCCCAACCGGCGGTACTACGACTGTACCCGAAGCCAGCACTTGACCTTGGACGAGATCTACCAGCTCGTTCGCGACGGCCACACGGTCTCTGTGCGCGACTCGAAGAGCGGTGAAGACATTACGGCTAGGGTGCTGGCGCAACTGATTTTGGAGCACGACCCCCCAAAGTTGGCGGCCTTTCCGGCTGAACTGCTGCATCAGATTATCCGCTCCAACGAGACATTGCTCCGCGACTTCGTGGAAAAATACTTCAGCGGGGCCTTGACCGCCTTCCTAAAATCGCAGCGGGAGTTCGATCGCTACCTGGGACAGACGCTGGGGCTCTACGGCTTGCCGCCGATCGGGAGAAACCTTGCCGAGTTGATGATGGGGCCTTTCTGGCGCCCGTTCACCGCCGGCAACGAGACGAACGAGGGTGGTAAGAATACGGGCTCCCAGGATCCCCAGGGTAGCGATTTGCGCCGCGCAGTAGAAAGCCTCAAGCAAGAAGTGGCGGAACTGCGCAAAGAGTTGGGGAAACCGCACGAACCCACAGGGAACTGCTGACCGGTCAGCGGTTCCCAGCAGCGGCGGGAGAGTGAAGAGAAGTGGAGCCGCCAGACAGAGAAGGGACGTCAGGCCCGTTCGGCTGCGGCTCGGAAGAACCAATCGTTTCCGTGACCTTGGGGGAGGTGAATTATGTCGACTGCGGCTCAAAGTGGTGAAGATCTCTTTCGCCAGGCGATGCACGCCTGGGAATCGGCCCTGGAGTCAGGCACGAAAATGCAGGATGAATATGCCAAATGGCTGCGGCAGATGTTCTCCAATTCTAACACCCTGGCGGAATGGTACGAACGCATGCAATCCACCGCCAGCGAAACTTTGCTTAAGACTCAGGAAGGGATCGACGAAGCCATCGCGCTGTTCAACCAGCAAATGGAATCCAGCCTGAAGTTGATGCAGAACGCGCTTAGGGCTCGGCAAGGCGGCGGCGACGCCGATGCGCGGGCAGGCTTCCTCGAGGCCTGGGAAAACGCCGTGGAAGCCATGCGGATGAACACCCAGGCGATGCTGAAGATGAACAGCCGGTTCATTGGCACGTGGTCCGAACTGATGAGGAAGGCGAACGGGCAGGCCGCCGATACCATGCAGGAGCTGGCCCGTAAGACCTCCGAACAGGCCGAGAAGATCGCCGCCTCGGTCAGCGAGCGGGTGCGGGAGATGGCAAAACAGGCATCCTAGGGAGATAAGATGAGCGATAAGGACCGGAAAGTTAGCGACGGCCTGGGCGATTGGATGCGGCTCTGGTGCGAGACCACCTCGCGAACCATGGAGGCGTTCGGTAGTTTGGCCACCAATCCGGTCGCCCCCGAGGCGTGCCGTGAGACCCGCTCCCGGATGTTCCAAGCCTGGAGCGATTATTGGGAACAGTACCTGCGATCCACCCCTTTCTTGGAGGCGCAGAAGCAGTTCGGCAAAGCCGCCACCGAGCCGCGGAAACAAATCCACGACGTCTTAGGCCAGTTCTACCACGAATTGCAGTTGGCCACCGCCGAGGACATCGATCAAGTGATGCGGGCCCTCCGCCGCCTGGCCGAAGATGCGGCTGAGCAGCATGAGGCCATGGCCGCGCGATTGAACGAAATGGCGGCGCGGTTGGATGCGCTGGCGGCCTCCGTGGAAGGCGCGGCCCAAGGCCGTGCCCAGACAACATGAGTATGAGTTTGGCTGCTCGGCAAGGGACGGGCGAGCTTCGTCGCATTTCTTGGCAATAATATCGGGTGTGTCGAGTACAGCAAACCTGAGGGGCCCTATGCACGGTGATTCAAGCGCTTCGGTCATGCCCGGCTGGCTTCGCAATCAGGAAGCCGTCCTTCACGAATCGGCAGCCAGTCTCCGCAGGCTGTGGAGCCTGCCCTCGGTATGGCTCCAGAAGCAGCAGATCACCAAGGGGGCCACGCCTTCGGAGGTGATTTACGAGGAAGACCGGGTGCGGCTGCTCCATTATTATCCGCTCGACGGGGCGGCCAAGCACAAGACGCCGCTATTGTTCATCTACGCGATGGTCAATCGTCCTTACATCCTCGACATCCTGCCTAATAAGAGCGTGGTGGAGCACTTCGTCCGCGGCGGCTTCGACACCTACCTGATCGATTGGGGAACGCCCACCTACGCCGATCGGCACCTCGACCTGAATACCTATGTCACCGGCTATACCCGGCACATCGTCAAGCACCTTCTCGCCCGGACCCAGTGTCCGCAGGTCAACATCCTCGGCTACTGCATGGGCGGAACGATGAGCGCGATGTTCACCGCTTTCTATCCCGAATGGGTGAAGAACTTGATCCTGATGGCCGCCGGGATCGACTTTTCCACCCGCGAGGGCCTGTTGAACCTGTGGAACGAGCCGCAGAACTTCGACGTGGATGCCTTCCTGGAGGTGAACGCCAACTGCCCGGCCGAGTATTTGCAGTCCTGCTTCCTGCTGCTCAAACCCGTGCAAAACTCGATTGCCAAGACGGCGACCTTTCTGGATAAACTCGACGACCAGTCGTTCATCAAGGAATTCCTCACCATGGAAACCTGGCTCAACGACGGAGTGGCAGTGCCCGGTGAAGTCTTTCGTCAATTCGTCAAACATCTCTATCAACGCAATCTCCTGGTGCAAAACCGGCTGCCGCTGGGCAAGCGGGTCGTCAACCTCAAGAAGATCACCTGTCCGGTGTTGAATCTCATGGCCGAAAAGGATGACTTGGTGCCGGCCGCCCAAAGCGAGCCGTTTTGCAGCCTGGTGGGTTCCACCGACTGCCAAGCCATCAAGGCCCATTGCGGCCATATCGGCCTGGCCATGGGCTCCTCGGCCCAGAAGAAGGTCTGGCCGCGGGCAGTCGCCTGGCTGGCGGAACGACAGTAGCCCAACTGAACTTCCACCCCCCCGCCAACCGATGCTATCGAGAGACTCGATGCATCCGGACCCTTCTCCCCGCAAGATACGATGCCTGCGACCGCGCTTTACGCAAACGGCAATTCGATCCTTACCCCAATACCCAGCCCGCGGAGCTTTTCCACCTGGGTAAGACAGTGGGAATTGGTCGAGCTTGCCGGTGAAGGAAGTCTGGCAAGGGTCTACCGGGCACGGCCGATCACCGGGCCGGCCGATTGTCCGCCCGCCTATGCCGTAAAGATGCTTCGCCCGCAATGGCAGGAGGACCACGATGCAATTGGCATCCTGCAACGCGAGGCGCTTGCCGGGATGCAGGTGGCGCATCCGCACGTGGTCCCGCTCTTGGCCGCCCACGTGCTCGGCGCCCCGCGTCTGTTGGTGATGCCGTGGCTCGAGGGGGCCACCCTGCAGGCCCGATTGGCGGCTGGCGAGCAGTTCGAGATATCGCGAGCCTTATGGATTGCCCGACAAGTGGCCGAAGCCCTGGGGGGCTTCCACGGCCGGGGCTGGATGCACGGCGACGTGACACCGGGCAACCTTCACCTCTCGCCCAGCGGACACGTAACCCTGTTGGACTTGAGCTTCGCCCGGCGGCAGGCCGACACCGGCTCGGCGGCCGATCGGCCGATCATGGGCACCTGCAACTACCTCGCCCCGGAGCAGCTCACCTCGACGTTGGGAAGCGATATCCGCAGCGACATCTACAGCTTGGGAGCGGTGCTCTTCGAGGTGTTCAGCGGCCGTCCGCCCTACCAGGCCCGCGACCTGGCCGATCTGGTCACCCAGCAACGGCACTCGTCCGCCCCCGATTTGTCGCGTTTGGCCCCTGACCTGCCGCGGGAAGTGTTGGCCCTGGTCCGCCAGATGCTGGCCCGCGATCCGCTGCGTCGGCCGCAGTCGCCGCGCGAGTTGCTGGCCCGGCTGGTCGCGCTGGAGATCGCCGCCTTCCACGCCCAGACGCCACTCTCCCGGCGGCTCTCCAAGTGATCGCCGCTTGACGCTGCTTGCCTTTGGCCACAAAATAGCAGCGGCGCAGCCCGAATCGCTGCGCAAACACTCGGACCGCCCATTGCCGCTGCATGTCTTCTCCGCTGCTGCCTCACCGTTTCCTCTTCCGGTTCTCCGTGCCGTGCCGCTACCGGGACCCTTTGTGGGATCCTCACGGCGGCGGTTTGGATGAGCGGCACCGGCTGGTCGGCCTGGCGGAACTGGAGGACCAGGCCGGGGCGGTCGACCTGCGGGCGGCATGGAGCGAAGCCGGGTTGGCGTTTGCCGCCCGCGTGTCGGGCAAGCAGCAACCGCCGTGGTGCCGCGACTCGCGACCGGAGGATAGCGATGGCCTGCACATCTGGATCGATACCCGCGACGTGCACAACGTCCACCGCGCCGGCCGCTTCTGCCACCACTTTTGTTTCCTGCCGGCGGGGAGCGGGCCGCGTCTGGATCAACCCACTGCCCGCTGGCTCCCCATCCACCGGGCGCGAGAACAACCCCACCCGGTAGCTCCCGAGCAGTTGAGGGTGATGAGCAAGATCGGCGGCCACGGCTATCTGATCGACGCGCTCATTCCCGCCGAGGCGCTGACGGGCTTCGATCCGGCCGAACATCCGCGGCTGGGATTCACCTGCGCGGTGCTCGATCGCGAACTGGGCGAGCAGACGTTCAGCGTCGGCAGTCCCCTGCCATACCAGGAGGACCCAAGCCTTTGGGCGACGCTGGAACTGGTCCGCTAGACTGTGTCGCGTTACGGGGTGAGGACGATCTTGCCGCTGAGCGTACCGGCGCCGTGCAAGGTATTCTCCTCTTGCAGGCGGTGAGCGGCGGCGGTTTCCGAAAGAGGCATCACCCGGTCGATGCGCGGCCGCAGCTTGCCGCGGGCCAGCCAGCGGTTGATCTCGGCCGCGCACTTGCGCTGTTCGTCGGCCGCGGCGTTGAACATCGTAAAGCCCAACAGCTTGGCGTCCTTCACATAGAACGGGCCGACCGGCAAGGGCGGGCGCGCCTCCCGCCCGGCCATGATCACGATCCGCCCCCGCAAGGCCAAGTGGCGTATCGCCTGCTCCAGGTCGTGCTCGCGGGCCGTGTCGAACCAGACATCGAATGGCCCGAACTTCTGCAAGACGGCCTCCAAGTCGTCACTGTGGTAGTTGACGGCGGCATTGGCGCCCAACTGGCGGCAGAGGGCCACCTTGGCGTCGGTGCCCGCCGTGGCGAACACGCGGGCGCCGACCGCCCGCGCCATCTGGATCACGCACGATCCCACTCCCCCCGAACCGCCGTTGACAAACACCCGCTCGCCGACCTTCAACTGCGCCTCGCGAAACAAGCCCAGATGGGCGGTGATCCCGACCAAGGCCACCGCCGCCACATCCTGATCCGACACATCCTCCGGCGTCGCATACAACCAACACTCGTCGATCGCCGCCCATTCGGCAAAAGTGCCCTGGCGCCCGTCGCGGCCTTGGTTGCTCCCCCACACCCGGTCTCCGGGGCGAAAGCGACTGACTTGGGCCCCGACGGCTTCCACCACGCCGGCGAAATCGCAGCCCACGATGTACGGCTTAGGCAAATCGGCTGGGTACATGCCCGAGCGAAGGTAGGTATCGACCGGGTTTACCGCCACCGCGCCGATCTTCACTAGGGCTTGGGATGCGGTGGGCGCGGGCTTGGGCTGGTTGCCGAAGACGATGCTCTCGGGCGGGCCGGGGGCTTGGATGTAGGCCGCTTTCATGAATGATGGACGACTCTCAGGGTCAGCGACTTCGGGGAGGTTTGTAAATCCTTCGTGCGGTTGCTCGCCACTTCCCCTGACGTTATAAAAGTATAGGCTCGCTGTCAACTACTACGAAAGGAACAACCACATGCGGAGTGCCAGGCTGGTGCGGGGAGCGGTCTTGGCTTGGATGGTCGTCGCCGGGGCATCCACCACGTGGGCGGCCGTGAGGCTGCCGGCGGTGATCGGCGACAACATGGTCTTGCAGCGCGGCCGGGCGGTGCCCATCTGGGGCTGGGCCGATCCGGGTGAGCAAGTCACCGTCACCCTGGCACGGCGAACGGCCGTCACCAAGGCCGCTGACGACGGCCGATGGAAGGTCGCGTTCAAGGAACTTCCTCCCCGTCAACCGTTGGAAATGACCGTCCAAGGCTCCTCCGGCAGCGCCATTACGCTGAAGAACATCCTGGTCGGCGAAGTCTGGGTGGCTTCCGGGCAGTCGAACATGGAGTTGCCGGTCAAAGTCGCCAAGGAGGCAAAGCGAGAAATTGCCGCCGCCGACTATTCGAACATCCGCCTATTCACGGTCGTCAAGAAAAAGGCTGCCGAGCCGCAAACGGATTGCAAGGGCAAGTGGGTGGAGTGCGGCCCTAAGACCGTGGGCGATTTCTCCGCCGTGGCCTACTACTTCGGGCGGCAATTGTATCGCGATTTGAACGTGCCCATCGGTTTGATCCACACCTCGTGGGGCGGCACGCCCGCCGAGTTTTGGACCAGCCGCCGTGCGCTGGAAGCCGATCCGGCCCTGAAGTCTCTGGCCCGCGGCGAGAACTCCTGCCTGTACAACGGCATGATTGCCCCGCTCATCCCGTATGCGATTCGCGGGGCGATCTGGTATCAAGGCGAGAGCAACGTGGGCCGCGCGTATCAATATCGCGAGCTGTTTCCGGCGATGATCGCCAACTGGCGCCGCGATTGGGGCCAGGGCGACTTCCCCTTCGGTTTCGTGCAACTCGCCCCGTACCGGTACGGAAAGATCGATCCGGCTCGTTGGGCGGAGCTGTGCGAGGCCCAGCGGATGACGCTGGACCGTGTGCCCAACACCGGCATGGCGGTGACGGTCGACATCGGCAATGTGCAAGACATCCACCCGAAGAACAAGCAAGAGGTCGGGCGGCGGCTGGCCCTCTGGGCACTGGCCAAGGTCTACGGCCGAGACCTCGTCTACTCCGGCCCGCTCTACAAGTCGATGGCCGTGGAAGGCGATAAGGTCCGGCTCAGATTCGAGCACGTCGGCAGCGGGCTGACGGCTTCCGACGGTAAGCCGCTTTCGGAGTTTACCATCGCCGGCAGGGACGGGAAGTTTGTCCACGCCGCCGCCCGGGTCGAGGGCGATTCGATCGTGGTCCATAGCGGCGCCGTGCCCCAGCCGGTCGCGGTCCGCTTTGCCTGGCGCGACAACGCCCAACCGAACCTGGCCAATAAGGAAGGCCTCCCGGCCTCGCCCTTCCGCAC
>JAJYGU010000103.1 GCA_021784975.1 Planctomycetota bacterium | reverse complement strand
GGCACGACAACGGCTCGGCCGGCCATCAGCATGCCGCCAGTGATGACCATGCCGGCCACGACCATGACGCCGCTGCGGCTCCGTCGGCGCCGCATCCACACCACGGCGGGCAGTTGACCGTGATGCCCCCGCTCAAGTTTGAAGTCCTTTACCTGCCGAAAGAGGCCCGGGTCTACCTCTACGGCCCGGACGGCCAGGCCGAGACCGCCAGGAACGTGCAAGGCGAAATCACCCTGCTGGCCCGCCGCAGCGACCGTGCGGTGCGGGTGCCCTTGCATTGCGTCGCCGCGGCTCCCGGTTCGCAGCCGGACTATCTGTCCGCTGCTGTCGATCTCGGCAATATCAAGAACGGCGATCTAACGGCCAACCTGCGGCTGGCGCACTTGCCCTGGCCCACCCGGCCCGAAGCCACCTTCGCGCAAAGCGTCGTCGTATCGAAGGCCCAACCGCAAGTGGTGCTGGCGGCCCTCGGCCCCGACGACCAGGCGGCCATCGCACGCCAACGGGTGTGTCCGGTGACCGGGGCCCGGTTGGGCAGCATGGGCGAGCCGATCAAGGTGCTGATCCACGGGCAGCCGCTGTACCTCTGCTGCAAGGCCTGCCTGCACAAGGTTCAGGCCAACCCGGCGGCCTATCTGCGGAATCCGGGCCCGTAAGTCAAGTCCAGTGAGATATCGCCCGGCAAACCAATGAAGGAGGAGGATCATGCTTGTACTAAGCCGCAAACAAAACCAGAGCGTCTGGATCGCCGGCCGGATCAAGATCACCGTGATTAAAGTCCGCGGGACCCAGGTCCGGCTGGGCATCGAAGCCGCCCACGATATTCCCGTCCTGCGTTCGGAATTGGCCGGGCCACCAGGGAAGAAATCGGGTGACCGCCTTTGTCGTCCGGCTGGACCGGAGGCTCCGCGAGATCGAGGCTACGTGCCCGCTTGCTGCCAATTTGCCGGGCTGGGCCGAAGTTGAGGCAACTCGTCGGGCGAATAGCGTGATCCGTCAGCCGTCGCGGCCGGCTGCGGTATGGGGAGTTGAAAGGTGGATCAAGCCGCGATTTAAGGAGGACTGAACGATGATTGCAGCCAATGCCGCTGCTCCGTTTCTGAAGTTCCACCGTCGCTGGCGTCGTCTCGGCTGGCACGCGGTGACTGGTTTCCTGTTCGGCTACGTGGTGCTCCATTCGCTCTCGATGCTCATCTTCCAATGGCTCGATCCGCGGATGGCCGAGGCCATGCCGAACCACCGGGCGGCCGGAAGCCTGCTGGCGGCCGCGGTCCATTCCTTCCAACCCGACATGCTGCCGATGGGGCTGGTTTTCGGGTTGGTCGGGGCAGCAATCGCCACCTTCTACGGCTATCACCGGCTGGCCGTCAGCTTCCAACGCGACCGCCTGGCGCAAGAGTTGGCGCGGAATGAGAAGCTGCGCGGTGAGCTGGCGGTGCAAAATGAAGAGTTGGCCGCCCTGGAGCTGGCCAATCGCCGCACCACCCAGTTCATGGCCCACGACTTCAAGACGGCCCTGAACTGCGTGGGCGGCTTCGCCGGTCAACTGTTGGCCAAGCCGGGGCTCCGCGACGACCGAGAGGTGGCCGAGGCACTGACCTGTATCCGCCGGCAGGCCCATCGGATGACCGGGGCGGTGCTCGACCTCCTCCAGCTCGCCCGCATGGGCGAAAAAGGCAAGCCGTCCGTGCAGCGGCTCTCGGTGACCGAAGTGCTGCACGAGGCGGTGGGCGATTTCTCGCTGCCAGCCCACGCGGCCCGGATCGGCCTGGGGGACCGCCACCGGCGCTGTCCCCCGCTGTGCGCCAATCGCGACCTGCTCCGCCGCGTCCTTTGCAACCTGGTCTCCAATGCCATCAAGCACAACGGGCCGAACACCCGCGTCTGCGTGGATGCGGAAGTGTCCGAATCCGGCCGCGAAGTCCTCTTCTCGTGCCGGGACGACGGGGCCGGCATTCCGCCCGAAGTCTTGCCCCTGCTGTTCCGCAAGTTTGCGCCGGCGAAGGAGTTTTCTCACGGCTCCTCGGGCCTCGGGCTGGCCTTTTGCAAGGCCGCCGTCGAGGCCCACTGGGGCCGCATCTGGTGCGAAAACCTGCCACAAGGCAGTCAGTTCTGTTTCACCATTCCCTTGGATAAGGAGCACAGTCATGACCAATGTATCTACGACATCTAAGCACATCCTGGTGGTCGACGACGAGCCCGATTTCGCGGCCTTGCTGCGATCGATCTTGAGCGACGCCGGATACACCGTCTCGACGGCGTACGACTGCGAAGACGCGCTGAGTCAAGCCCGGACGCGCCGCCCGGATCTGATTACGCTGGACATCCAAATGCCACGAAGGTCGGGGATTCACTTCTACCACAAGCTCAAGAAGGACGATCGCGTCCGCAATGTGCCGGTGGTGGTGGTGACCGGATTGACCCGCGACCGCGAAATGGAGAACCTGATCCATTCGCTGCTGGAGCCGGACAAGCTGCCCCATCCGCAAGCCTACGTGGAGAAGCCCGTCGAGGCCGAGCGATTCCTGCAAGTTGTTGAAGAGACGCTTGCCTGCCCAATCGGTCAGGATCGCTGACCGCGAGGACGGTCCCAATTTTTTGCGGCGGGCGCCACCGCGCAGAGCACCGACGGGCACCAGCCGAAGGCTGGTCGGTTGGTCGGGCAGCATGATCGGCGTGGCCGCCGCAAAAAATGGGGCTGTCCCTGTCTGCCGCGGCGAATGAGGCAAAACGTATCTCAGTTACTCACCGGAGCAATCGAAGGGAGACAACCCATGTCGCATCGGAAGATTTTCGAGAACATCGTCGAGACCACCTGCAATACGCCGCTGGTAAAGCTCAACCGGGTGGTGTCGCCGGGGTACGCTACCGTGCTCTTGAAGCTGGAGTTCTTCAATCCGCTCTCCAGCGTCAAGGACCGCGTCGGCCGGGCCATGATCGACGCCGCCGAACGATCGGGCATCCTCAACCCGCAGACCCACATCATCGAGCCGACCAGCGGCAATACCGGCATTGCCCTGGCCTTTGTGGCGGCGGCGCGGGGCTATGAGCTGACGCTGACTATGCCCGAGTCGATGAGCCTGGAACGGCGGGCACTGCTGGCAATGCTGGGCGCGAAAATCGTCCTGACCCGCGCCGCCGACGGGATGCAAGGGGCCATCTGGAAGGCTCAAAACCTGGCGGTTGCCATCCCCAACAGTTGGATTCCTCAGCAATTCAACAATCCTGCCAATCCGGAAGTCCACGAGCGGACCACCGGCCGCGAGATCTGGGAGGACACCGCCGGCCAGGTGGACATGATCGTCACCGGGGTGGGCACCGGGGGAACCATTACCGGCGTCGCCCGCTACATCCGCGGCAAGAATCCTCGCTTCCGCGCCATTGCGGTGGAGCCGGCCGACTCCCCGGTCATCTCGGGCGGCAAGCCGGGCCCGCACAAGATTCAAGGCATCGGGGCAGGCTTTGTGCCCAAAAACCTTGACACCAGCCTGCTGAGCGGCGTGGAGACCGTGACCAACGAAGAGGCCTTCACCTGGGCCAGACGCCTGGCCCGCGAAGAAGGGATCCTGGCCGGCATTAGCACCGGGGCCAACGTGGCCGCTGCCGTCCGCGTGGCCGGCAAGCCGGAGAACCGCGGCAAGCGGATCGTGACCATCGCTGCCAGTTGCGGCGAACGGTATCTATCCACTCCGCTGTTTGAGGGATCGCTCAGGGCTCCGCCTTCCGAGTCACGTCGTGTCCCCGTAGATCGAGCCGGCGAAACATCGAACGCGCAGCCGGCGGTCGCGGAATAACCGGGCTAATCGATCAAGTTTACCAAAGTAACCGCCCGCGGTTGGCCGATAATTCCCTCTATTCCTCCCGGCACATCTTTCATCAATACCATCCGAATTCCCAGGGGGGGACACAGTCCGGGCTTGGCCGTTCAGCGGCCGCCCGGACTGTTGCGTTTCTTTGGGTCCCCATGGGACTGTCC
>JAJYGU010000087.1 GCA_021784975.1 Planctomycetota bacterium | reverse complement strand
CCGGCCGATAGCCTGCGGCTGAACGCTCGGGCCGTCGGCCTCGAACGCCGTGGCGAAGGTTGGCGGGTGTGGCGGGAGGAACGTGGGCCGTGGACCGTGGACCGTGGGGCGTCCTCGTCTCACGCCTCACGCCCCACGCCCCACGGTCCACGTTTACCCTCCGCCCTCCGCCCTCCGCCCTCCGAACTCGACTTCGATGCCCTCATCCTGGCCGTGC
Organism: Planctomycetota bacterium; assembly: GCA_021784975.1. GTDB lineage: Bacteria > Planctomycetota > Planctomycetia > Pirellulales > Thermoguttaceae > JAJYGU01. The sequence goes on along the minus strand of JAJYGU010000087.1, from coordinate 3,770 downwards.
CTTCGCCCGTGGCGGCCCGGCTTTTGCAACCGATCGATGCCGAATTGGCGGCCGATCTGGCGACCATCGTCCACTCCGGCACAGCGATTCTGTCGGTGGGCTACGAGGCCGGGCAGATTGGCTGCCCGCTGGACGGGATGGGCGCCGTCGTGCCGGCCATCGAGCAAAGCCCGATCCTTGCCCTGAGCTTTAGCAGCGTCAAGTACGCCCACCGGGCGCCGGAGGGCAAGGTCTTGTTGCGAGCGTTCGTAGGCGGGGCGCGGCGGCCCGAATTGGCCGAGCTGGACGAGCAACGGCTGCGTCCCCTGGTGCTCGACGCCTTGGCCCGGCTGTTGGACATTCGCGGCCAGCCGTGCTTCTTGAACATTGCCCGCTGGCCGGGCACCATGCCGCAATACCACGTGGGCCACAAGGAGTTGGTGGCCCGCATCGAAGCCCGCGCGGCGAAGCTGAGCAATTTGCAACTGGCCGGTAATGCCTATCATGGAGTGGGCATTCCCGACTGCATCCACGGCGGCGAACTGGCGGCGGAAAGAATTCTCACCTCGTAAGCGTTCACAGGGGACTGTCCCGATTTTCGCGGCAGGAAGCCGCGAAAATGGGACTGTCCCCTTGGACCCAAGGGGACAGGCACATTTTTCGGCCTTCACGCCTGGAACAGGAACATGGCGAAACCGGCCGAAAAATGAGCCAGTCCCCGTACCACAAGAAGGAGCCTCCCCATGCACGCCTTGATCTGTTGTATGGCTTTATTGGGCGCGGCCAACGAGCCGTTTGGCCAGTGGGTTCTTGACAACCAATCCCAAACGGCCCTGCCACCATCGGTCGGCACTCGCCTCACCGCCCAGGAACTCAAGACACTGCAAGAGGCCGCACCGATCACGCCCTACGCCGAGCTTTCGGCGGGCATTCGCCTGGCTGACGGAACGATTTGGGCGGGCTCACCGGGCGGATTGATGTGTTTGACGCCCGGCGCGAAGAGTTGGCGAGTGTTCCACTCCCGCCGCTTTCTGCCCGACGACCGCGTGCTCGACCTGGCCGTCGCCCAAGACGGCACGGTGTGGGCGCAGACCAAGGCTGGCCTTGCCCACCTGGCCCGCCGCCGTTGGACCCTTGAGGAGAAGATGGCCTCGATCCAGGCGATGTTGGAAAAGTATCACCTCCGCGAGGGCCTGTGTACCCAGTACGTCCTGAAGCAGCCGGGCATCCTGGAGGGAGGCGCCATTCAGGGCGACGACGACAATGACGGCCTTTGGACCAGCATGTACGTGGCCGCCGAGGCCTTCCGCTACGGAGCCACCGGCGACGAACACGCCCGCCAAAACGCCTGGAAATCGCTCAAGGCGGTGATGATGCTGGAACAGATCACCGGCATCCCCGGTTTCGCCGCCCGCAGCTACGTGCGGATCGAAGATGACCATTCCAAGTACCCCAATTGGCACCGTTCGGCTGACGGAACCCATTGGTGGAAGGACGACACCTCGAACGACGAGGTGGACGGGCATTTCTTCGCCTACGCCATCTATTATCTGGTCGCGGCCACCGAGCCGCAGAAACAGGAAATCCGCGCGGTGGTGGCCCGCATCACCGATCATATCCTCGACCACCACTATTATTATGTCGGTCCGGACGGCAGGCCCACGAGCTGGGGTGTCTGGGCGCCGGAGAAGTTGAATCATGATTTCGCCTGGATTGGCGATCGCGGGCTGAACTCGCTGGAAATCCTCTCGCACCTGAAGGTGGCCGAGCTCATTACCGGCAACCCGCGGTATGTCAAGGCTTATCGCGAGCTGATCGACAAGCACGGCTACGCCAAGAACACGATCCTCCAGAGGCAGACCTGGCCGCTTAGCATGGTCAACCATAGCGATGACGAGTTGGCGTTCGTGGCCTACTATCCGCTGGTGTGGCTGGAACGCGATCCGAATCTGCGGGAGATCTATCTGAAAAGCATTGAACGCACGTTCCAGATTGTGCGGCCGGAGACCTCGCCCTTCTACGATTTCACCTACGCCGCGGCCCTGCAAGCCGGCAAGTGGGCCGAGCCGGCAAAACGGCCGCCGGCCATGCTGGTTGATCCCGCTCAGTATGACCAGGAGGCGTGTATGCAGTGGTTCCGCCGGGTGCCCAGCGACCTGATCTCCTGGACGGTCGTCAACAGCAAGCGTCGCGACCTGGGCAAGCTGCACATCAATCGTCACGGCAGGCAGGACTCGAGCCGCGTTCTGCCCGTGGACGAGCGGGCGCAGCTTCGCTGGAATTCTGACCCCTATCAACTGGACGAGGGCGACGGCGGCCGCATTCGCGGCGACGGGGTGTTCATCCTCATGCCCTATTGGATGGGTCGCTACCACCGCTTTGTCGAGTGAGGAGTGGCGCTTGACTGCGCGCGGGAGAAGAAGTAAAGTGGACGGCGTTCGGAGGCCGACTTCATTGATCACACGAGCAACCGCAAGTGCTCGCCCTTGAATTGCGGCCGCCAACCGGATGAATGCTAGCATGGCTTTCCACCGCAAGCTTTCGGTTCAATCGCTGGTATGGCTGGCCGCGTTGATGTTGCCGGCCCAGGCCTTCCCGGCGGCGTGTACTTGCGGTCAGGTCTCCAAGGCGGCGTTGGCACCGGTTTCGAACAAGGCAACGATGCCCTCCTGTCCGCATTGCCGGGCTAGAGGCGCCCATGCCTGCTGCCGTGGTGGATCATGTTGCTGCTGCTGCGGCAAAGCCGGTTCAGTTTGCCATGGTCGCGGCTGCCACTGCGTCCGCAGCACTTCACGGCCGGTGCCCGATTCCACGCCCGCCCCTTCACCTACCAGCACCACAAAATCGCCCACGTCGGCAGCGGCCTTCGGCGGCCCGGCGACGGCGGATGTTGCTACTGCCCAGACGGCTTTCACCGCGGCCCACCAGCACGCGATCCTCTTTGCCGCGGGCGTTCCAGATCGTTTGGCGGTCCTCTGCCGACTGGTAATCTAATCGGCGCTCTTCTGTAAGGCACTGCGCGCTTTGCTAAGCGTTGCTCTGCGCCCTTAGCTGTCGGCGAGAGGCGGACGGTCTCTCGCGATTGATCGGCACGGTCGCTGGCCTCGGACGGGATTGCCCGTCCAGGGGCGACCCAGTTCGCGCCGTGGATCCTTGTTTCTCGTTTCCCAGAACCTGCACCTATAAAGGAGAAAAAACAATGTTGAGTCTTCTGATGAAAGTGGCTGGCGCTGCTGCGTTGGCGTTGGCGGTCTTCGCTTGGGCAAGCGGTTTCGGCAACACGCCGGCCTACGCTCAGTGCATCGGCTGCATGGGCGGGCACGGCGGCCACGCCGGGCACGACAACGGCTCGGCCGGCCATCAGCATGCCGCCGCCGGCGATGATCGCGCCGGCCGCGATGGCGTTGCCGATGCGGCTTCGTCGGCGCCGCAGCCGCACTACGGCGGACAGTTGACCGTGATGCCCCCGCTGAGTTTTGAAGTCCTCTACCTGCCGAAGGAAGTCCGGGTCTACCTCTACGGCCCGGACGGGCAAGCCGAGGCTGCCGGAGACATACAAGGTGAGATCGCCCTGCTGGCTCGCGGCAGCGACCGCGTGTTGCGGATCCCTCTGCATTATGTCGCCCCCGCCGTCGGTTCCCGGCAGCCAGGCTATCTGGCTGCTGCCGTCGAGCTCGGCACAGTCAAGGACGGCGATCTGACGGCCACCCTGCGGTTGGCAAACCTGCCGTTGCCCAGCCGGCCCGAAGCCACCTTCGCGCAAACCGTCGTCGTATCGAAGGCCCAACCGC
>JAJYGU010000045.1 GCA_021784975.1 Planctomycetota bacterium | reverse complement strand
GATTGGCGCCGAGCCGCCCAGCCCGGCGGCCGAGTTCTGGATCGCCATCGCTGGCCCGGCGGTGAGTCTAGCCCTGGCGGTCTTGTTCGGGCTGTTGCGGCCGGTGGCGGCCGGCCTGCCCGAGGCCTTGGCGCTGGTGACCTATCTGGCCTACATCAACACTGCGCTGGTGGTGTTCAACCTGATTCCCGGCTTTCCGTTGGACGGGGGCCGGGTATTCCGGGCGATCGTTTGGGGCGTGACCCGGAACTTCCGCCGGGCGACGATCATTGCCGGCAGCGTAGGCCGGTTCATCGGATTTGGGTTTATCGGTCTCGGGGCCTGGGAGATCTTCGGCGGCAATTTGATCGACGGGCTGTGGATCGCTTTCATCGGCTGGTTCTTGGAGAGCGCCGCCAATGGCCAGATCATGCAACTCCAGTACCGGGCCATGGACCAGGCGATGGCCCATCGCAAAGTAGCCGATGCCATGAACTCGAATTATAGCCAGATTCCCGCCGAGGCCACCTTGCAAGAGGTGGTCGATGGCCAGATCCTGGCCCACGGGCAGCGGAGCTTGGTCGTCAAGAGCGGCGGGGAACTGATCGGCTTGTTGACGCTGCACCGGATCAAGGAAGTCCCTCGCGAGCAATGGCCGGCGACCAGCGTCGGCCAGGCCATGATCCCCAGGGCCGAGATCAAGTGGATCGGCCCGGACGCGCAGTTGTGGGGGGCGCTGAAGGAGATGGACACCGACGGGGTCAACCAGTTGCCGGTGATGTCGGACGGCCACGTGCTGGGGATGCTCACCCGGGAAGGCGTCATCAGTTTCTTGCGCACCGTCCAAGAACTGCAGACCTGAAGGGATCATGGCGGGAAAAATCGAAGATTATGCTCTGATCGGCGATTGCCATAGCGCGGCTTTGGTGGGCCGCGACGGCTCGATCGACTGGCTGTGTTTACCGCGGTTCGATTCGCCGGCGTGCTTTGCCGCCCTGTTGGGCGCGCCCGAGCATGGTCGCTGGCTGCTGGGTCCGGCCGAAGAATCACGGCATGTCGCCCGCCGCTATCGCGAGGGGACCCTGATCCTGGAAACGGACCACGAAACCGACGGGGGAGCCGTCACGGTGATCGACTGCATGCCGCCGCGGAGCAAGGAGCCGGAACTGGTGCGGATGGTGGTCGGCCGGCGGGGGCAAGTACGCATGCGGATGCACCTGGTGATCCGCTTCGACTATGGCTCGATCGTCCCCTGGGTCCGACGTATCCCTTGCGGGATCCGAGCGGTGGCCGGGCCGGATAGTTTGCTGTTTCACACCGACGTGCCGCTGCGTGGCGAGAACATGACCACGGTGGCCGATTTTACCGTCTCCGAAGGGCAACGGGTGGCGTTCGTCTTGCTTTGGCATCCTTACCATGAGTCCTGCCCGGAGCGGACCGATGCCGAAGAGACCATCCGGCGCACCGAGCGTTGGTGGCAGAAGTGGTCGGGCCGCTGCACCTATCGGGGTCCGTGGCGGGAGGACGTGCTGCGTTCGCTGATTACGCTCAAGGCGCTGACCTATGCGCCCACCGGCGGTATTTTGGCGTCGGCCACCACCTCGCTGCCGGAACGGATCGGCGGGGTCCGCAACTGGGATTATCGCTATTGCTGGGTTCGAGACGCCACCTTCACCCTCAATGCGCTGATCGAGGGCGGATACTTGGAAGAAGCCAAGGCGTGGCAAGGCTGGTTGCTGCGGGCGGTGGCCGGCACGCCTTCGCAGGTGAACATCATGTACGGGCTGGCCGGCGAACGGCGGCTGCATGAGGTCGAATTGGATTGGCTGCCGGGCTACGAGGGTTCGCGCCCGGTGCGGACCGGCAACGCCGCCCACAAGCAGTTTCAGCTCGATGTCTTCGGCGAGGTGATGGACGTGCTGCACCTGGCACGTCGGGCAGGGCTGGCATGCGATGAAAACGCCTGGCGGCTGCAACAGGCGATGCTCGAGCACCTCGAATCCGTGTGGCAAGAGCCGGACGAGGGCATCTGGGAGATCCGCGGGGCGCCGCGGCACTTCACCCACTCAAAGATCATGGCATGGACGGCGGTGGACCGTGCCGTGAAGACGGTAGAGCAATACCGGCTGGAGGGTCCGGTCGACCACTGGCGCAGGCTGCGGGGAGAAATCCACGACCAGGTTTGCCGGGACGGCTTCGATCCAAACCGCAACAGCTTTGTCCAATACTACGGAAGCCGGGCGGTTGATGCCAGCCTGCTGATGATCCCGCTGGTGGGCTTTCTGCCGGCCAGCGACCCGCGGGTTTGTGGCACCGTCGAGGCCATTCAGCGAGAGCTGCTGCGCGACGGTTTGGTGAGCCGTTACCAGACCAGTCCCGAGGTGGACGGCCTTCCAGGGGAAGAGGGCGTTTTCCTGGTTTGCAGCTTTTGGTTGGCCGACTGCTTGGCTCGGCTGGGCCGCCACGACGAGGCGCAGAAGGTCTTCCAGCGCCTGCTTTCCTTGCGGAACGACGTGGGCTTGCTGTCGGAGGAGTTCGATCCGCCAACCGGCCGGTTCCTCGGTAACTTCCCCCAGGCGTTTTCTCACGTCGGCTTGATCAACACGGCCTGCAACCTTTCCCGCGCGCCGGGAGTCGAGTGCGGCGGATGCTCAACGGGGAAGGCGTCGTCAATTTCTTTGCGCCCGGTCCAAGAACTGCAGGCCTAAACCGTCCCTTTCGCTCTGTTTGGTTTTTCGTGCCATGCCCATCGAACAGACATCCAGCGAGGCGGACCAGCCGCAAGGCTTTGACGAGCTTTGCCGCACTCTCTCTACGTCGCCCCAAGGGCTATCGACGGACGAGGCCCGCAGCCGGCTGGCCCGTTTCGGGCCGAATGCCCTGGAGGAAAAGAAGTTCAATCCGGTCTTGAAGTTCCTCGGGTATTTCTGGGGGCCGATCCCCTGGATGATCGAAATCGCCGCCCTGTTGTCGGCCCTGGTCGGGCACTGGGACGATCTGATCATTATTTTGATCTTGCTGGTGTTCAACGGGCTGGTGGGCTTCTGGCAGGAATACAAGGCGGCCAACGCCCTGGAAGCCCTCAAAAGGCAATTGGCGATCAAGACCCGCGCCCTTCGCGACGGCCAGTGGCTGGAACTCGCCGCCGACCAGTTGGTGCCCGGGGACGTCATCCGCTTGCGGCTGGGAGACATCGTTCCCGCCGATGTCAAGCTGTTTGAGGCGGGCTATTTGAGCGTCGACCAGTCGGCCTTGACCGGAGAATCCCTGCCGGTGAGCAAGAAGGCTGGCGACATTGCCTATTCCGGCTCGGTGGCCAAACAGGGACAGATGCAGGCCCTGGTGACGGACACCGGCGCCCAGACCTACTTCGGCCGCACCGCCAAGCTGGTGCAGACCGCCGGGGCGGCTTCCCATTTCCAGAAGGCGGTGCTGCAAATCGGCGACTACCTGATCTACCTGAGCGTGGGCCTGGTGGTCGTGCTGCTGCTGGTGCAGTTGGAACGCGGCGATCGCATCTTGACCCTGTTGCAGTTCGCCTTGATCCTCACGGTGGCCTCGATTCCGGTCGCCTTGCCGGCGGTGCTGTCGGTGACGATGGCGGTGGGGGCCTTGGCCCTGTCGCGGATGAAGGCCGTCGTCACCCGCCTGGAATCCATCGAGGAGATGGCGGGGATCGACATCTTGTGCTCCGACAAGACGGGCACCCTGACCCAGAACAAGCTCACCCTGGGCGAGCCGATGCTACTGGGTAGCGAAAATGCCCAAGAGACGATCCTGGCCGCCGCGCTGGCCTCGAATGCCGATGACCCGGACGCCATCGACCAGGCAGTGATCGGCGGGGTGCCCGACCGGCGCCAGCTTTCCTCCTACAAGCGGAGCGAATTCGTGCCGTTTGACCCGGTTCACAAGAAGAGCCAAGCAACGGTGCAAGACCAACAGGGCCAGGCTTTCCGGGTCGCCAAAGGGGCCCCACAGGTCCTTATGGACATGTGCCATCTCGATCCGGC